>CAYLKK010000008.1:0-14913 GCA_964384495.1 uncultured Alphaproteobacteria bacterium | reverse complement strand
TAAATGCATCTAGACGAATTATAGTAGGAACAACGACAACGCCATTAATTATCATAGAATCCGCTTGAAAGAATGAAATATCAATATTTGAACTTACATTTAGTAAAATTTTCTTCCCATTAGAAAATGTAATATTTACACCATTTTGATAAAGCAAATTTTCAACTAAGATAGGTTCATAAAAAACAAATTCCTTCAAAACACTCATTTTAAATGTGGATGTTATGATAACCTCCCACCTAATTTCTGTTCCAAGGTTGTTCATATAAACACGCTTAGAAAAAGAAGCTTGCCCTAAAATATAATCTAACATAGAATTCCCATCAAAAAGAGAAAATCCATGTTCTTGTTCAATACCACAATTACAAACCTTATATGATTTTAGTCCATTTTCAGGATTAAACATCCTAAGTTTCGTAACTTCAGATACATTTGTACTTTGATTTGGGAAAGAAAATTCAGTATTAAGAAAACAAGATTTCTTATCTATCAATAACTCACTATCAAACGCACTTATCTTTTCAAACCTGCCCCATTTAACAACATCGTTTTTTTGATTAGATAATATACTTTTTATATGATGTATAGATGGAGTGTACTTGCTTCCGAAAATTGCCAAACCATTTTTACTTACAATATAAGCGACCCTCTTTTTCAATAAATCAGCAATATCAGAACACAAAACAAATTCAGTACTTTTTTGATCAATAATAGCAGTGATATCTTCAATTTCTTTGATAAATTTCACAATTTTAATAGGTTTAATATCATCACAATTATCAATTTTATTATTTATATGTACAGCAAGCTCTTTTAAAAATATCTTAACTTCACGCTTCTCTTTAAAAAAAATAGAACAAGCGATTAAAGCGCGATACACAGATACAATGTGAGTTATCTTATAATTTAAAAAACGAATATTTTTCAAAAATTTAAATTGTGCATAGACACTTTTCAGATAAGAAAGTCTAAAATCTTTTTCCGATGTTTTTACAATATTGTTATAGCAGTACAACCAATAATATATTCTAGATGAGACGATAACAGGAGCCCATGTAACACTATCAACTTTTTTAAAATTTTCTATCCAATTAGCCATTTCAGTCTTTATATGTTTTCTAATGTTTCGATCATGAGATGAGGCGACATATTTTAACCAACCAAAAGAATACGATCTGTCTTGAAATAGAGCAGTATCCTTCATTTCCTCATTTATTACAAATTCTTTCCCCCAATGTTTAAATATAGGTGCTTTCACATCGAATTTATTACGAAAAAATACAAAGTTTATTCCTGTAAACGTACACATTTTATAGAACAAAAAAGATTTTGCTTCTTTTGCTCTAATAAATACTTTTTTCATTATTAAAAACATACACACTCTCTAAGCGATTTTATAGCTGAATTCGGATTACAACTTTTAAAAATATACCCTCCAGAAATTATTGCATTTGCACCTGCGAGCAAACATTGATTAATAGTTTTATCATTCACCCCACCATCAACAAAAATTTCTTTAGAACAATTATCATTTCCCAAAATCCGAGAAGAAAAATCATTAAGCTCTTCCAATCGGCTATATGATATTTTTTGGAAAGACCTCCCAGGCTGAACTGTCATAAAAACGAATGAATCAAATAGATTTAACATTTTTAGTGCAATATCCATGTCATATTTTGAATATATAGCACAAGCCAATTGCCCACCATGTCTCTTAACAGAATCGTATATTTTATTTATATCAGAGCATGTTTCTGGATGGATTATAATCCTCTTAGCACCAGCTTCTATATAATCAAGCACCCTTAGATCAGGATTACTAATCATCAAATGAGCGTGAATTGGCAAAGAAGAACAATTATGGATTGTTTCGCAGAGATTACACCCAAAAGATATCTCATCGACATAATGACCATCCATTACGTCAAAATGTATCGAATCTGCATTGCAAATTGAATTTAGCGCTTGTTCTAACTTCAACAAGTTACAAGCTAATATCGATACAGAAATATGCATTTTAATTACGCCTCAATCTAGCGCAAAAAAAACCATCCATTTTATGCATATACGGAGAACTAACAAAAAAATCGCTACAATGTCCTGTAGGAAACTCTATAGAATCTATCTCAAATTCCGGATGCCTTTCACAAAATGAAATAACCTGATCTTCATTTTCATCTCTAAAAATAGAACACGTCGCATAAACTAAATGCCCACCAGGTTTAACTAATTTATGAGCTAACTCTAAAACGCTTTTTTGTACTTCAACTAACTCTATAACATCATTTTCTTTAATCCTAATTTTCATATCAGGATTTCTACGCCATGTTCCACTGCCAGAACAAGGTGCATCTACCAAGACACAATCTGCGAATTTTTCATGACGTTTTATCCATTTACTAGTGACAGCATTACAGTATGTGTTTGTTACACCTGCCCTACGCATGCGTAATTTCGCATCTTCAAGCCTATATTCATACTTGTCAGTTGCGTAAATTCTACCTTTATTTTCCATCATTGCAGCAAGCACCAACGTTTTTCCGCCAGCACCTGCACAAAAATCAACCACAGTATCACCTGGCTTAACTTTACAAAATTCTGCAATTAATTGTGATCCTTCATCTTGTATTTCTATAATGCCATTTTTAAAAAAGTCTGAGTTTCTAGGGATATTACCATGTTGTAAAATAATCCCATTTTTTGAGTATATTGTTTTCTCGACAGGGAAACCTTCTTCTAACATTTTACTCAAAACATCGTTTACATTTCCCTTTAATGTATTCACTCGTAGATTAACTTTCGCTCTAGAATTTAGCACATATATTTCTTCAGTAAAATTATCTTTGAAACGTTCCTTTAATCTCGTTTCTGCCCATTCAGGGTAATTTAACAGGACACTCTGTTTTATTTGACTAAAATCTATATTTTGTAGCTTATTTATAAATTTATGTTCAAAAGTGCTTAGCTTCTCAGGAGAGTAACTCGCTCCATTAAAAATTTCTTCTATCCTTTTAATATCTAACTTCTGTACAATAACTAAATATGAAAGAATTAAAAACCGAGATAAATTTGCTGTTATTTTTTCACACACATATGTTAACAACTCAAAATTCCGCAGTACATCGTATGCTAATCGAGCAACTTCTTTGCGATCCTTGCTACCTATGAATTTGTGTTCACGGAAAAACGAAGAAGCTAACGAATCAAATGGCCTATTCGTATCTATAAAACGTTCTAACAAAAAAATAGCGGATTGTGTAATTCCTCCGTTAGTCATATTTTCACCTCAAGATTCGTTAATTTTAAAATAAATGCACAAAGTATTCAATATCGTTATAATTCACGTGCATAAGTTCATGTATATTGAGACTATGTAGTAGTTGTGTGATATTTGTTAATATACATCAAATAGAAATCTCGCGAAAGTGAGATTTGATTAAATTATGAGACGCAGAATAAATACTTGACACACATAAAGTGCAACAACATATAAGCATCGTTTTTCTCATTTCTCATCAAACTAAATAATTGTATACACACGGAATATTATATAGTAGGTTTCTTGCGAAAGTCAAAATCATATATTTTTAGATACTGATTATCAGGACGACGGAAGCACCTAAAATTACTTTTGCAAGAGACCTAGTATCAATATAGCAGAAAACAATATGCGATTAATAAATCGCGACAAAACAACACATCGAAATATATTAGATTAATTCGATTATCAATAATTTTAACTGTATTTTTAGCATATTCTCGTAAAATACAGAATAAGATAAAAACGGAGAATAAAATGATAAGCGACGCACCAGTTATAAAAATAAAGTCAGCTTTACTTAGATACGAAAATGGAGAAAAAGCTATTAAAAATTTAACACTATCGTTTTATTCTTCATCTTTGCAGTTTATTACTGGTCCAAGTGGAGCAGGGAAAACTTCCGTATTAAAATTAATTAACATAGATGAATTCGTTACAGATGGAAGTTGCGAAATACTTGGGGTAGATGTATCCAAACAGTCAAAAAATGGCACAACAATAGCTAACATAAAACAACAGATAGGGTATATTCCTCAAAATATAGAGCTCATAGAACATATTTCAGCTATAGAAAATGTTGCTCTACCACTAAAAATAGCAGGAGTATCTGAAAAAGGACGTACTGCTATAGCAAAAGAAATGCTCGCATGGTTAAACGTTCCTACTAAACAACACAACGTATACCCGTATGAACTGTCTGCAGGACAAAGACAACTTATTGCTATTGCTAGAGCTGTTATAAAAAAGCCAAAAATTATTCTTGCTGACTCCCCAGTGTCTTACCTAAATGCAAGAATAGCTAACAAGGTATTATCTTTATTCATTGAATTTAGCAAAAGTCAACAAACATGCGTAATCATTACAAATAACAACGAACAACTAACACCACCTATGTTAAAAAAACATAGAGAAATAAAACTTTTAGCTGGAATGTTAGCTGATAATTTTGGGAATATCCAACCTAATGATTTTCAGGTTGCGGTTTAAAATAAGGAGGATTTATGTTTTTTTTAGATAATAAAACTGATATCAAATTAATGGACACAAAAACTGAAAATATATGTCTATGTATTTTGTCTACAATGTTCTTTTTAGTAACTATATGTCTCGCCAGTCTTTTTTCTACAAATATTTTGTTAAAAAATGACACATCTGTCTTATCAAAAAAAATCACAATAGAATGCTCTAGCCCTGGTTCAATAAACTCTATACTGACTAGCAAACAAAAAGATTTAATACAAAAGACTCTATCTTCTATAACTGGTGTAAAGCATGTAAATATAATACAAAAAGAAGAAATGCAAAAAATATTCGAAGATTTCGTGCCAGGCATAGAACTACCAAAAACAATGTCATTCCCCACAATATTTGAAATAACGGTTGATAATAGCTTTAATAAAACTTCTCAAGGAATTTCTGAAGCATTATCTAAAATTTCTCCTCATATTAGGGTTTACGATCACTCAAAAATCAATGAGTCCGCAGTTAAATTAACAACAATGTTTAAAACTGTAACAATACTTTTAACTATCATTTCTATGCTTATCGCAACAGTGTGCATTAAATACTTTTTCTTAAATGTAAAATTAATAAATAAAAACGAAATTAGCTTGTTAGAGTCACTTGGAGCATCGAAGGACTACATAGACAATCAAATGAAAATTGCATTCCAAAACGTTTATATTAAAACAGCTATTTTTTCTACACTGTGTAGTATGATCGCATTTTGCATGATGTATTCTGTATTTGGAGTTAGCGATATAATAAATTATACAATAGTCACAATTAGTTGCATTATCGCAACACAAATACTTGCATTCATGTCTATAATAGTAACTACAAAATTTTCAATGGTGAATATATCATAAGCTATACTATCTAAATGATCGAGCAGTAATTATGAGTTGAAATGCATTGTTGTAATATCTGTCAAGCAGCTATATAAAAAATTATATATTAATAGCGAATATATATTGTAAAGATAACCTACCGTTTTACAGAGTTTAAGTATCTTGTTAAGTCATCATTATATTGCTCCAACGCTCCATCTTTGATAATAAAAATTGAGTTTGCAACGCGGCTTAAAAAATGAGTATCATGGCTAATCAAAATTACAGCTCCATTAAAGCTTGTTATAGATGAAATTAAAGACTCCCTCATTTCTAAATCAAGATGGTTTGTCGGTTCATCTAGAATTAGTAGATTTGGAGCATTCATAGTAAGCGTAGCAAAAACAAGTCTAGCCTTTTCTCCACCAGATAATGACATTATTTTCTGATTTACAATTTCACCTGAAAATCCAAATTTCCCTAAATGAGACCGTATTTCAAAATCATTCAGCGCTACAAATTTAGATTTTATATGATCATATGCTGAAATTTCTAAATCTAAAGATTTAAATAATTCTTGATTGTAAAATCCAATTCGCAACTGATCTACAACATTACGCGCCCCCCTTTTTTGTTTTAATTTTCTGGCAATAAATTTTGCAAAAGTAGTTTTTCCATTTCCATTAGCTCCAACAATAGCAATCTTATCGTCATTCAATATTGTTCCAGAAATATTTTTTAATACAGTTTTTTCTCCATATCCTAAAGACACTTTTTCAAATGTTATTATTGGAGATGGCAACTCATTACACTCAGGAAAATTAAATTTCACAGTTGGATCATCGTCTTCTATCGGAATAAATCGCATTTTTTCAAGCATTTTAAGCTTACTCTGAGCTTGCTTTGCCTTTGTTGCCTTAGCTCTGAATCGAGACACAAACTTAATTATTTTTGCTCGTTTTTCTTCCATCTTAGCGTTAAATAATTCTATATTTTTTTGCTTTTGTTCATATACAGACAAAAACTGCTCAAAATTTCCTGTATACCTCGTAATCTTCTTATTTTTTAAATGAAAAACATAATCGATAGTAGAATTTAAAAAATCCCTATCATGAGATATTAATATGAAACTTCTACTATATTTACAAAGAAATTCCCTTAGCCATTCTACCGTCTCTATGTCTAGGTGATTAGTCGGCTCATCTAGTAGCAATAAATCCGGCTCTTGGAATAAAACACCCGCCAAAGCAATTCTCATTTTAAAACCACCAGAAAAATTATCCAATGGCATGTTTTGCTCTTCCTCAGAAAAACCCAAACCATTTAAAACGACAGCAGCACGAGATTCCGCATTATAAGCATCGATCTGGATAAGACGATCATAAATTTCACACATTCTATCAGATGATAAACTCTCATCTTCCAATTCTTCAAACAATTGCAAACGCTCTTTATCTTGCGAAATTATATAATCTCTAACAGTAACATCTCCTGACGGAATATCCTGTTTCACAGATAAAACCTTAGCATTTCTTTCTAAGTAAACATCCCCAGCGTCAGCAGAATAAATTGATTCTATTAACTTAAAAATAGTTGTCTTTCCAGCCCCATTCCTACCTATGAGTCCTATATGTTGCTTTGAACTGACTTGAAAACTTACATTATCAAGAATTTCTTTCCCAGCAATTGAAAAACTAACATTTTCAAAATTCAACATAGTTCTATATCAAAGTTTCTATTAATCTGCAGAAAAGCACCAATTTGGATCTATTCCATCATAAGGTGTTACTATTTTCCTCTGCGCGCTACCAAAGTAATCTATACAATGTACGCTATCTTTCCCATTTCTATTCTGGTGAGAAAACATCAACATTCTTCCATTTTTAGACCAAGTAGGACCTTCGACTAAGTATCCACCAGCTAACAAGCGTTCATTTGTACCATCAGGATTAATAGTTCCTATGTAAAATTTACCGTGTCTAAACCTTGTAAATGCGATCCTATCACCTCTTGGAGACCATGCAGGAGATGCATATCTAAACTTTCCAATAGGAGATAATCTCTCTATTTTTTTCGTATTTAAATCTAAAATATACAATTGCTGTGTGCCAGCCCTATCTGAATTAAAAACAATATACTTCATATCAGGAGAATAAGACGGAGACGTGTCTATACAACGTCCATATGTCAATCGTCTAACATCGCCGCTTTCTATATCCATCTCATACAAAGAAGACTGCCCGTTATTCGTTTTACTATATACAAGCTTTTTACAGTCTGGACTTAATGTCGGAGCATAATTCATTTGTAAGCCATGCTTAAATACTGGAACGCTACGGTTATTTGCAAATGAATACTTATAAATATTCCCAGCTAATGTTCTATTCTGCCCTCTGTATTTTTTTGTCCCGTAAGAAAAGTAATACAAATATTTCCCATCTGGAGAAAATCTAGGAGTCAAAACTATAGCTGATCCGTTCGTCAAAAATCTATGATTATATCCATCATAATCCATAATAGCTAATCTATGTATACGCCTTCCGTTCCTCTTATCAATTGATACATATGCTACCTTCGTATCGAAATATCCCTCATCCCCAGTAACAGTCTTGTATATAGAATTAGACACAAGATGTGCTACCTTTCTAATTTTTTTTATATCGCCAGAAACAGTATATTTCCATGCTTGCGTACCGCTAATAACATCATGAACTTTCAATTGAACAACAATTTTATTATTTTCTAATGATTTTACATCTAAAATTACTAAAAACTGAGCACCTATCGAACTCCATGAAAAATAATTTGGGATATCATCTAAATTATAAAATCTTTGAGTGGCTGTGAGATTTTCTAATGATTTTAGAAAGCCACTTCCGTTTAAATCCGCGTTTATTATTTGAATCAACTCCCCAGAAACACGCGAATTCACAACATCTGATACATCATACATAAAATATGGAATTGCACGAAAAACGCCTTGATCTATATTAACAACAGTTTTAGAAGTACTACTAAAACTGCTATCATTCTCAGCACTCGAATCACACGAAAGTATAATTGCACCTATCGTCAAACACAAAATCTTTTTCATATTTTTCACCACAAACTAATGAACAGCATCTCTAGGATCAAATTTCATAATAAATTTTCTAAAAAACTTCAGCTTTCCTGATGGAATTTTCAATGGACTTGCTAAAAACACAGCACGTCTAGCACTATCAACTGCCACCTTAAAAAGCGTATCTGAATTATAGCGATTTGTATCCACTATAACAACATCTGTAACTGTTCCATTTTCAGCAATACTTACTTCTAATGAAACCACCATATTATTTGACATATTTACAGACACAGGAACATACCAATGCGGAATAATTTGCTGTTTTATCATACCATAATCACTACTATCTAAATCTGTTCCTCCATGGCCACCGCCTTGCCCTTCCACAGAAGAAGATATATTTTTCTTAGTTTGGCGTATACCTAAATCTTTATCTGAAATACCTGCCAATAACTTATCGAATTCTTTATCATTTTTTTCTTTTTTTATATCTTCATCTAATAAATTCGCAAGCATCTTCCTTTTCTTTTTCCTCTTTTTCTTAAGATCTTGCTCTTTCCGTTTTTGTAATTCTTTCTCTTTTCGTTCCTTTTCTTTTTCTATCCTTTCTTTTTCTTTACGTTCTCGTTCAATTTTTTCGTCGTGCGCTTTTTTAGCTTTGGCTTCCTCTGCGAGTTTTTCTAATCTCTTCTTCTCTTCAATCTCCTTTTGCAACGATGCTTCATCTTTTTCTTCTAGTAGCCCAACCCCTTCATCTGCAACCAATACGCTTGTAGCTTCATTTTCTTCTAAATTTTGCTCTGCATCTTTTTCGATAATTTCTTGATATTCTTTTTGTTCTACGTCTGAATCTGCGATTTCTTCTTGTTTATCATTTCCATTCTCATTAGCGATATTATCATCTAACTGCATAGCTTTTTCTTCCATATGTTTAAGCAATTTTTCGTTATTGCCATCAGGAAGATTTTTATCTTCAAAAACTTTGTCTGCTTTTAAATCTAAAACTTCATCATTTTCTATTTCGTTTTCCTGTACGTTTCTACTAGGATCTTCAAATGGATTTGGCTCTGTTTTTTCCCCATCACCAACACCTCCTATATCTTTAGAAATATCGCCTAGACCACATAAAGACGCCTCAATTACCTCATCTTCATTGAAGTTGATATTGAACAAATTCGTATAGCAAATCGACAAAAGAATGCCATGAGTTAAAATAGATAATAAAAAATATTTTTGCAGATTATCTTTGCCCATACGTCTTTATTTTTTTACTCCGATAAAATCAGTATTTTGATTTTTCCTTACATCAGCTGCGTTCTCTGTAACAAGCATAACCTTCTTAAACCCAGCTGAACTTATTTTTGCCATAACATCCATAATCTTCCCATACGAATTATTTTTATCTCCTCTTATAAAAATTTTAGGCTGATTATAAGCACCATGCATATGGCGTAACTTAGACGCAATAGAATCAATCGGAGTTTCAGTATCACCTATATAAGCATTTCCATGTTGATCTATACTTACTATTATTGTTTTTTCACCATTATTTGACTTTTGATTAGATTGCGCACCATTAGGTAAATTAACGGTTACACCAGATGTAAGCAACGGTGCAGTAATCATAAATATCACCAATAAAACCAACATAACATCAATTAGTGGAGTCATGTTAATTTCACTCATCAATTTATGTCTTCTATTTTCTATCTTTCTTGCCATTTTCGTCACACTAAAATGTACGATTGTCAGTTGTACAACCAGAATCTTTCAAACAGCTAGCGCATTCGGAATTTTCTATAGATCTAGAAATTATAGCCGAAAATTCTCCTATAAAATCTTCCAACTTTTCTTCATATCGAGAAATTTCTAAACTTATTTTGTTATATGCTATTGCAGCAGGAATAGTAACAATCAATCCCAACGCAGTAGCAAAAAGAGCTTCAGCTATTCCAGCAGCCACATGTGATATATTAGTCATACTTGACATAACATTCATAATTCCCCAAACAGTACCAAACAATCCAACAAATGGAGCTGTAGAAGCAACAGTCGCCAAAAAGCCTACATGTTTTTCAATTTTTTCTAAATCGCGCCCAAGAGCAACACGCATTATTCGATCTATTCTCTCTGTTAAAGAAGTACAAAACTGAATAGATTTTACTTTATTGTTGGCACTTTTCCATTCGTGCATACCTGCGACAAAAACAGAAACAAAAGGATCTTGAACACTTTTATTCACACGATCATACATTGAATCTAACGAGGGTGAATTCCAAAATAATTCTTCGAATTTCGCAGCATTTTTCTTAAGTTTTGAAAGCATAGAAAATTTAGAAAAAATTATAGTCCAACACCAAATAGATGCTACAGATAACAGTAAAATCACAATTTTAACTGTAAATGTAGCTTGTAAAAAAAGCGAAACCATCGATATATCAACACCTGAGCTAGCGCTCTGTGCTACGTTTATTACACTATCCATTTCTTCCATTATGACACTCCATAAAAATCACAATAATTCGCAAGAATCACAGCAGAACAAATCATCTTGTTCATGCACGTCTTTTACACCTAAATATTTGTATCCTTCCTTAGAAAGCATACGCCCTCTAGAAGTCCTCTGTACTAACCCTTTCTGCAATAGATAAGGCTCGACAACCTCCTCTATAGTATCCTTTTTTTCCGAAAGGACAGCTGCGATAGTATCAACTCCAACAGGCCCACCTCCATAAAAATCATATATACAACGTAAATATTTTCTATCCATAGAATCCAAACCTTCACTGTCAACATCTAACTTATTTAAAGCTAAATCTGCAATTTTTTTATCTATTATGTTGTCAGATAGAACAGATGCAAAATCCCTTACTCTTTTCAACATCCTAACAGCGATTCTAGGAGTACCACGCGACCTTGATGCTATTTCTATCGCACCATCATCTGTAATTCCAACGTTTAAAAGTTCTGCGTTTCTTTTCACAATAAATGTAAGCTCTTGAACTGTATAAAACTCCAAACGAAGAGGGATTCCGAACCTATCTCTTAATGGCGATGTCAATAAACCAGATCTAGTTGTAGCACCAACTAACGTAAACTTTGGAAGATCTACACGAATAGACCTTGCTGCTGGCCCCTCCCCTATCATTAAATCTAACTGAAAATCTTCCATAGCGGGGTATAAAATTTCTTCGACACTAACCGACATCCTATGTATTTCATCTATGAACAAAACGTCGTTTGGTTGTAAATTTGTAAGTATTGCAGCTAAATCTCCAGCTTTTAACAAAATAGGCCCGGATGTCGCTTTAAAACCAACACCTAACTCAGAAGCAACAATTTGCGCAAGAGTCGTTTTTCCTAACCCTGGAGGACCAAAAAATAAAACATGATCCATAGCCTTTTCTCGAGATTTTGCGGCATTTATAAACACGCTGAGATTCGATTTTAGATGCTCTTGCCCTATAAATTCTTTTAAATTTTTAGGTCGCAATGAATACTCATTATCATCTAATTTTTTCTCAGAATCTAAAATCTGATTTTTTTCGTTTATTTCCATCTAGCACCAAAAACACAAATAAAACACTAAAACATAATCGTAAATATTTTATAAACCTAAAAACTCCGACTTGAAAGTCTTTTTATAGTTTCTTTAAACATAGATTCAAAATCATTCAATTCACAAATTGAATCTAAAGATAATGCTTTTAAAATATCACTTTTTGTATATCCCAATCCGACCAATGCAGAAATCACATCATTGCTAACATTGTTCAAATGGAGAGAATCTGGTAAATCATCACAAACAAAATCTTTAAAAAATTTTTTAGCTTTTGCTTTCAATTCAGCGACAATCCTAATCGCAAGTTGCTCCCCTACTCCATCCGCCTTCCGCAATGGAACTTTATCGTCATTCAGTAAACAAAATTTAATTTCGCTATCACTCAGAGCTGAAAGTATAGCTATCGCGACTTTTCCTCCTACACCTTTTACTGTACTAAGCAAGTTAAAAATTCTCTTTTCCGCAAAAGTATCAAAACCGTACAAAGTCCAACCAGTTTCTCTGATTGCCAATTCAGTGAATAGTGAAACGCTAGCGTCTATTCCATATTTTGATGTAACACGTGTCGAACAAACGATGTTATATCCTACACCATTTACGTCAACGACTATATTATTGTCGTCATAAATAGCTATAATTTTTCCATTTAAATGAGCGATCAATTGTACCTCCAACAACCAATTTTAATTATATCAAAACTCAACACCTAAATCGATTGTTTTAATAATTCCACACTCTTCCTCTATGACTATATTAAACTCATTTATTTCCTTAATTGTATATATACCTAATTTATCTCCAATTATACATTCAACATTTTTACAATTTTTTTTCTCATCAAAAATCCTTATAAAAGCTGTATTATTTATTATCCCGCAAAGTTTATAAGTTTTGCATAAATCTGTATTAAAGAGATGTAAATCACACTGATTGTAATCTTTTGATATCCTGAATTTTGTATCTTTAATAATTTTCTTCTTAATACAATTAGCAGAATAAACTGTAATCGAAACTTTAGCCTTGTTATCAAAAGACATTTCAAAGCTATCGATTGAAACGATTCCGCTTAAAAAATGCTCTAGAAGAAAAATAAATTTATATACACTACTCTCATCTACAGCTTTTACAGATATAACAAATTTATATGAAGGAATACTTATATTTTTATTTTTATCTAAATTAACGTCTGAAATGCTAATATCATTGATACCAGCTTCTTCTGATATCCTTATTAATTCCATTTTTAATTCATTTGCATTTTTTACTTCAGCAAAGCCTGAGTGTCTATTTAAAAAAGCTGCATTTTTTTCTACTAAAGCTGACAGCATTTCTGTTTTCTCACATACTTTTATTCTTGAGTCGAACATATCATTTTCATCAGAAAATTTGTACCAAGAACATAAAGCCACAAAAAATGAAAGTATCGAAAATACTAAATACATATATTTCATAACTTCACCTCAAGCATAGCATTTTTCGAAGTATTCTTAGGCTCCGGCATATGAAAAATCAATTTTTGTTTTTTAATTTCATCAAAAGCACTTTTTACAAAATCTTCATTTAATTTATTAGGTATCTCAATAAACATAGAGTTATTTTTTACACTGAAATACATAGAGTTAATTTTAAATATTTGTACAGAATATTTTTTCAAAACATTAAAAACATTTTGTTTCTTTTCAATCAAATTCAGCACTCTATATATCATATCTGTATCTTTTATAGAAAAATACGCTTTGATTTTATCTCTATTTTTAGAAATCTTTTGATTCATTAAGTAATTTTTATTTTGTAAATCAATATAGTTTTTAAAATTCAGCCCAGAAAGGCATAAAAAAATTGTAGAAAGACAAACGCAAATATTGTTAAAAATGCGCGCGTTTCTGTCACTAAAATAAATTTTATTACATTTAAAAACAGGATAAAAAATATCACGTTTTTTTGCAAAATGCATAAGCATTTGAAAAGCGTTTAACTCACTAAATCTTCTAATTTTTATATAATCACTCTTTAAACCAGAATCACAAACAATCCTTAAGTTACTAAATAAATCGATAGAATCTACTGACCAATAACGTCTTAAATACAAAGTTGTCCTATAAATTTCAGCAAAAATAGAATCATCACTTAAAATTTCAACAAACCGAGAAATTGCAACGCAATTCCTGTATCCAGCTATTATTCTGTAAGTTTTGTTATCTATATCTTTAGTGCAAAAAATCCACCAATTATCACTTTGCCTTAAACACCACTCTGCGGCAACCAATTCTATAGGACAAACATTTTCAGCTATATCTATTATGCTCTTATTAGAAGGAATTTCCTGTAATACACGAATAGGACTCTTTTTACAAAATTCGTCTTTAAATCGTAAGAACAAACGACTCCAAATATTTTTTTCTTTTCTATGAAAACAAATTCTAACAATGTTAAGCAAACTTGTCTTTGGTAATATAAAAAGATTAAAATCAATGTCACGACTATTTATAAATGCACTTTTAATCTTACTTTTTACATGTATTTTACTTGTATTACTGTTAAATCTAATTATTTCATAATTATCATTAATAAGAAACATATACTATTCCCCAAATAACAACAAGTTGTCATAAATAGGAGCTACTATACATAAAATAATCGCAATTAGCATTATACCTGTCGTTACAGTAACAAAAATCCCTAACTTCAAGCTAAGACGCTTTAAATCATCCTCTAAATTTTTCGAAAGATACTCAGACAAATAGAAAAAACAACGTGTTAAATTATTACTTTGAGCTCCAACTTCAACAATTGACAAACTCTGTTTTGAAAGAAAACAGATAGAATTCAACGCGTTACTTAATGAAATGCCATTTAATAGATCTTTTTTGCATTTCAAAAAATCTATATTTTTATCTGTATGAAGAAAAACGATATG
>CAYLKK010000007.1:5845-15046 GCA_964384495.1 uncultured Alphaproteobacteria bacterium | reverse complement strand
CCCTGCAATTAACGAATTTATAGATGTACATAACACTAATGGTATTAGTATTATTTTTACTATCAACATAGCCTCTTCTTTTAGAGACTGATATTTTATATTAATGCTTTTTATATTTTTACTCACAAAAAGAGCTGATAAGTCAGCCTTAAATGACTTACCGCCTTCTGTTTCTTCTGATACATCGTTAATTATTCTAATTTGCTCAGGCAGTGGAATAAAGCTTTGTTGAACATGACTCAATAGATATTTTAACAAAATTTCTGCCTCTATACTTGTCCTGATATATGGTTCTTCTCGCTCATTGGGAAGACTGAAAAAGTAGCTACCACATCGAACATCTTCATTCCATCTTGAAAACGTTAACTTTCCTAGAGGTAAATTTCTGATTTGCTCAAGTTTTGCTAATCTTTTCTTATTTTGCGTCAATCTAGATTGTCCTTTAATATGGTCATCTGGATCATATATAGCTTCATACATAACATACTCTGCAGCTTGACTTATAAGATTTTGTAGAATTAAACATTGTACACTAAAACAGTTCGGATAATTGAGCTTAAGATCACTTCGCTTTTGGAATCCATATTTCTCATAATCCAAACCAATATTATTTATAAGAATTATTTCTTGAATACAATCTGCGACATCGTCGAATTCAGAACAAAGTTGAGCAATATTTTCCCAATTTGTAGAAGAATAATTATACTGTTTATTTGCCAGTATTTTCTTTAAAAGATTTACATTAGAACTATCTTTAACTATAGAAAAACATACAACAGCCTTGTTGAGGTCTAATATTCTAAGATATTTTTCGTCATATTTTACCTCACCACATTCTAGTAATTCTGATGCAGTTTTTTCAAATTCATTTTCATTGCTGATATTTGCTAGTTTTTCACATGCTGGAATAAACTCATCCAGTAAGTCAGCGAGAGAAGTTATTCTTGATCGAGCAAGTCGTTTAGTTATATTATCAAATCTATGTTCACCTCTAATATATTTGACCAAATCAAAAAGTTTTCTCTTGGAAAGCACCTTACTGAAGTCATCATTAACTTTACTATACTCTTTTTTTACATTTTCTACCTTCTCTTTAAACTCAGGTATATTCTCCCAGTTTTTAAGAGATTCTGGTGTTTCTCCTTTTGTATTAGAAATAGCTGATCTAAGGGCAACCGTATCATCTACTAATGCCGTAGCGTCTTTATACTCTTTTTTTACCTTGTCTATTTTGTTTTTAAATTCAGGTATATTCTCCCAGGCCTTAAGAGGTTCTGGTGTTTCTCCGTTTGTATTAGGAACAGCTGATCTAAGGGCAGCCGTATCATCTACTAACGCCGTAGCTTCTTTATACTCAGTTTTTACCTTGTCTATTTTGTTTTTAAACTCAGGTATATTCTCCCAGTTTTTAAGAGGTTCTGGTGTTTCTCCTCTTGTATTAGAAATAGCTGATCTAAGGGCAGCCGTATTATCTACTAACGCCGTAGCTCCTTTATACTCAGTTTTTACCTTGTCTATTTTGTTTTTAAACTCAGGTATATTCTCCCAGGCCTTAAGAGATTCTGGCGTTTCTCCGTTTGTATTAGAAATAGCTGATCCAAGGGCAACCGTACCATCTACTAATGCCGTAGCTTCTTTATACTCAGTTTTCACCTTGTCTATTTTGTTTTTAAACTCAGGTATATTCTCCCAGTTTTTAAGAGAATCTGGTGTTTCTCCTTTTGTATTAGAAATAGCTGATCTAAGGGCAACCGTATCATCTACTAATGCCGTAGCGCGTTGATAGTTTACGCTTCTTTCTTCAGCGACATCTTCTTTATCTGCGATATTCTTCAATGGTTCGTCCATTTTTATTGCTGCTGTTATAAAACTTGCATCTTCTTGATTAAAATCATTAGCTAATTCATTTGTCAATTTTTGCAACTCTTCTTGATCATTTCCATCTACTTGTTTATGTTTTGAATAATTTATGAGTTTATCTCTCGTAAAATAATTGATTATTTCTTCTAATAATACCTTTTCGTCATTTAAAGCTGATTCTTTCATCAATTCAGCTCTATGCTTAATCCATATTATATTATCATTTAATGCTCCACTATTACGCTTAGATAACTCAAGCAAACGATGTAAATCATCTATCCTAACAGGAATTTCATTATGGTGAACAGTCAGCAATATATCTCTTATTGGTAGCAAAATGTTACGATCTCCTAGATTGTTAAATGCTTCCATAGATATACATTTTCCATTTACATCCCAGTAAATTCTTGCATCTAAAAGAGAATCGCCACGAGAAACTTCTTTTGAATTTATCTTGTCTTTCAACTTATTTAAAAATGCAACTTCATCTTGAAGTATTTCAACATCGTCTTGTCCAAATATAGCCGTTTTCGCTGCGACATAATTTGCAACTATCCTCTTCTGCTGCAAAATTTGTATATCTTTTTTAAGACTGCTTGTCACTGTTTCATCGTTGTAAACTGAGCATATTTTGTGAATCATTTCATCATTGCCGATAGACTCTAAATATGTTTTGACGTATGATTTTAGTAATATACCAAACTTTACTTTTTCCTTAGTAGATAACTTCAATAAATCTAAAATAACAGTTTGATCATTGTAAACCAAATTGCGAAGCGTGGCATTCATTGTATAGTACTTAGTTCGTCCTTGTACATTTAAACTTTGGGTCAAGTCGTCAGCTATTTGTCTATTTACTTGCGTAAACTCAGTTATTTTTTCATCTATAATTTTATCAGTTACTTTTGTTATAATTTCCTCAAGGTTTCCTTTTTGCTCATCTGAGAAGTCTTTTATCGCTGTCGACACCTTAATCGTATCGCCTTTGTATTGCTTAAACTCTTCTATCATTTGAATTGTTTCATTAGAAACACCAGCTGTTTGCAAATTAATACTATTATGCTCTAGCATATCGATAAATAGTGGGAATGACAATTTTCCTCCACTGGTTTTTGCAAACAAATTACCGTTACTGTTTTTTATTAATTCTTCTGGCTCTTTCTTCGCCGCTAAGACCTCTTTTACATACTGTGAGATTACCTTACAATTAGCTCCCCACAAAGTCATTACAGCTGAGAGCGTAGCGGCCTGTCTTTCAAAATACGGAGACCAAAACAACTTACTCGCGGCTAGCCTTTTAGCTTTTTTGTCATCTTCGCTGCCTTTCTCAACATAGTCTATTAATCTAAGTAAACTCTTTTCAAATGCAACCGCGTCATTATTACGACCATCGGATTGATAATTGTTATCTTTACTAACACTGTCACGGCAAGAAAAATATCTATAATTATGATAATCCCACCGTATCCCAACGCAGAACAAATCTACAACAGACTCAAATGATAAATCTTTTAGAATCAATTCTTTTAATGGGTGATCTAACGTCTTGCACGTTCGAGGAGCATGTTCTATGATTGGTAACTTGTCAGTCAAGACAGCGAGTCGACTTTTATCAACAACAGCATTACACAGAGTGTATAACAATACATTGCGCAATTTATCATTTGAATTGTAAACACCAATACTGATACGCTCAAATTGCGCCCCGAATACCTTTAGTAACAGCCAGATGTCTTTATTATTTATTTGACCGATTAGTGAAGTTATAGCGCCTTGTATATTACTAAAATTACCTACAGAGTTGCTAGCGTTCCAAATGCAATATTTTCGCAAAAGATCAGTGAAATGACCCCCTTGAACTTTTGTCGAGAAATCTTTAATATCGCTCCAAGCATTCACGTCACTTAGTAATTTCCCAACTCTATCTAAATGACCTTTAAACTTAGATGCATTGCTGTAATCGTAATCATTAAGCAACATACAGGTGTATGGAAGTTCGCCCGGAACAGAGCCTTTCGCTAAATGCTCAAGATAGCTTTCAGAACCAAAAAATACATCATTTTTTTTGTAGGTTGTGCCATCTATTATTGCATCTTCACCTCTAAACCACTTAACAAACTGATCGTTTTTCTCAATATTTTTATAAAAACAATACAAATCAAACATCAAATGTGTGTAGTTATATATGTCACTGTCACGGCATAATTTTATAATATCTGATAACTTTGCTGCTTTTAGATGCTGAAGTACACTATTCCAAAAAGCATTAGTTCCACTTTTGTTATTATGATACAAAATTCGCTGGAACACCTCATAGAAAAAACCAGCGACGGAATACGCATTGATACTAATTCTTTCTTTCTTTGCGAAAATATCAGTGATTAACGTAACTATATTTTTCTCATTAGATTTACTGAGATAATCATATAACTCTTTACTTTCACACCATTCTCTTTTAATCTTTTTTAAATAGATACTTTTTTTGTCTTTAGAAAAAAGATACAGATATAATAAAATATGATCCCGTACATCCTTCTCAAAAATGTCTCCATCTTTATCATTATCAATATAACGCTTCAATACTTGCTTTTCTTTTTGACTTAATGCATTTGGATCTACATTACTGACATAAGCATCAGCTAATAGCAGACCAGCATAGTAATTAGAACCGACAACGCTTACTGGGTATGTATCAAACAAACACTTACAGATTAATGCATCGGCTGATTTATTTTTTACATATCTAATTGCATCATTGCGCTTTACCGAAATATCTGTAAAGTATTTTTGCTGGTTCTCATCGCTATTGTATGCATTATAGATGCTATTCAACGAAATCTCCAAACTTAATGCCAAATTTGGAAATGCTAAACAAACCGCTACGAACATATCAGGATTTAAGCCACGGCAATTCCCAGGAGATAAGCCTTTATCTCTGTCTTCTTTGTATAATTTCAGCACGTACTCAAGCCCATCTGTTTTGTGGGAATAATCTGGACAAATCGACCCCCATGTCAATGCGGCCAAAACTTCCATATTATTTCTTATTTTCGATGGGAATTTATATGCGCCACATAAAACATTACACAACTTAAATAAATCTTGGACTCCAGTTTTTTCTTTGTCAGTTATTCTGTATAAATCTGCCGCTTTCTGACCATATTCCTCTGCAAACACTCCTGTCCACTTAAGTTTCTCAAATACACTATGAATAAACCATCTGATATAATTTCCATCATATCCATCTTTCATATCCCATAACGTCATTCCCATATCAAAGCCGAGAAATGGGATATCTCTTTGATTCCCTAAAACATCTATAATCGTCTCATTTTTCATAAAATCAAACGAATACGCAACTAGCCATTCATACAAGCGATCAAATATCAAATATTTCCTTAATTCTTTTATAGCACCTTTTTGAGTTTCATAGCTCTTTAAAAAAGCATCTAATTCTTTCTGCGCTTTTTCTATGCCAGTTTTATTCTGAGCTTTCTTTAAGCTTTCTCTTAACTCATTATATTTCTTTTGGTCTTCGTCGGAAATAGAAGCCGTATTCTTTAAATTTTTATGCAGCTCATCCACCATCTTAGCTACAAGCTTCTGTGTATATATACTGTTTTGCTCTAAATTTTGTATCAAAAATACACCAATATCAGCTTCAGCTGGGTTGTCCGGATCATATTTACCAATTATTTTTTTAGCTTCGCTAATAATTGATCCAACATGACCTCCATAAAAATATGACGCACTAGTCCATGCGTATGGAAGGGCAGATGGAAATGCAGAGGTCGAACCGATTTGATTTCCGCTAACGAATGCATTTTTATTTTTTTCGTCTTCAGCTGGTGTTGATTTTATATCGTTTTTAAAGTAATCGCTTATTCCTTGGGCTATTGCAAATGGCACGCCAAGCTTCACAAATTGGACCGGACCTTCATCTATCGCGGCATTCAATGGACCTTTATATAACAGAGAAAATAACAACTCATCAGTACAATGCTTAAACCTAAGTTTTTCTTTTTTAAATTTCTCTCTAAAATAATCATGCTCGCTATTTGGATTTACTATCAAAAATTTCTTATCTCCAAACCAGTATGGCGTAGCACCGATAATCGTCAGCATTTCGTTGGCATTCGAAAAAGGATTGCATTTCCTATCAAACAACCTTATAACAACGCACATTTTAACTAAATCTTCATCCGTTGGATTAGTTTTTTTGTAGATCGCTTCGACTGCATTGCAAATTTCATTAGCTACGCGATTTTCATAATTTTCAGTCTTATACTCGACATATAAGTTGTTAATAATATCCTTTCTAATAGCAGCTGAATATACACTTAGTGCTAATAACCCACTCTTTTTTGAGTCTAATGGTAAATTTTTAGCTAAAATACTCTGTACATCCGATCTATACAATAAACCATTTTTCTTTAATAAGCGCTTTAGTTGCCACTCATCTTTTACACCGTTAATGGCTATCGAAAATTTTACTTTCCCTTCTTGATTAACCGTCGCACCTAGATCTTTCTTTTCGTCTTTCTGTGCAGGGCCTCCTAAATCTGTCCGTTTCTCCTCATCCGTCAGCTGGACCACTTCTACAGCTGACAATTTACTTAATTCATTTGGAATTTTACCTTTAACTTTGCCACAAATTTTATTAGCTACATCATCGAAATACGTACTATTATTGTAGCCATACGCATAACTAGAGAATTCTTTATCATATTTTAACGCGGTACTATTTATTTGATCATTTTCATTGATATTATGGAAAACTATAGAAATAAAATAGTGATTTAACTCGTGCAGTAACGCATCAGGTTTGTTTATCTCTAATTTAGCAACTTCTATAATATGATTTGGGACTCCTCTATAACCCGGCATTTCAAAATTTGTATCCTTTGATCCTTTATACCTCAAAACAACCGGCTTAAATGTAATCTTATCTAGGTATTTCCCTTCCTTTGTAATCGCGTTAATTCCCTTTTTGTCTAAATCGACAGAGAACGTCGCAGAAGCTGAATCGCCAATAACTTTTATCTTCTGCCCATCCATTAATTTAGCCAGCCAACCCAATACAAGCATATTTTTTAACAAATCTTTCCCAGTTTTGGTTTTGTATAAAGAAAACAATCTAGTTTTCAATTCATTTAGCTGCTCTACACCACAGTTCCACTCTGTGCCTTTACCATCTGGAATCGCTATAACATCAGATACAGCTTCAGCAAATTTATCTTTATCGTTAATAGCATCAAGCTGAGATATATTATTGTTTATAGTATTATATACATTATCTTGTAACGTACCCTTCAACTGCGTCATCAAATTAGCATTCGACAAATTTATGATTTGCGAATCTGCATACCCTGATTTTGCGCACTTATTTAAACCAAACAAATCAGATAAATTTTTTATGTCGAGCATCCCAGAGTTTGTCGCAAGCTCATTCTGATAATCAAATTCTCCAATAACATTATGCACACCTCTCGTGAGATGAACAAAGTTTTCAACTCCTTTCGAAACTTTATCTAAGACTGACTCATTTATTTTGCCGTTACTTATAATATTGCCAAATAGCTGTTTTATATAATCTGGCATTCCATTGAAGGCAGTTACAAAGTTGTCTTTAATTATTCTTTCGACCTTCCCACCATTATACCACTCTTCTAGTAGCAACGTCTTTTTGGTCTCTAAGTCGCTATTATCCATACCTGGAACGCATAATTTATCTAATTCAGAGTACAACGAATACCCAAAAGAGGCGTATGCAATTGTATTGATTTGTTTTAAGCTAAATTTCCCGTTATCTTCTGGTTTAAATTCATCGTGATAATTTTTGATTAAATTAAATATATCCCAATTATTCCACGCGCACACATCAAGTGCCCGATCTGTGTATTGCATCGCTTCAAGTATTTTTTCCTCACTTCCATCAGAACATTTCATCACTTTCAGCTTGACGCTTCCATCTATAGAGCTAGGCTTCGATCCCGAAAGCATTTCTTTGTATTTTTTTGCATTTACATTACTATAACCATCAAATAATGAATCTCTAAATCCGCAATCTTGGTCATCTAACAAAGAATCTCTAAACCTAGAATGATACGTTGTAAATCCGCCTTTTCTTAATCCTGTATGGCCACAAACATCCGAAACAAGTAAACCAAGACAAATAGAACACGAAGACAACAAAAATGAAACACGCATAGATAACCCCAAAAATATCACCACATTATACATCAAAACCCACGAAATGTCAATTTTTTGACCATCCTAAAAAACATTCCGCCAAGTCAATTGATAGCCTTCTTTCAAAACTCAGCATGTTTTATATACTTGTTTTTGCTGAGTCCTTTCATCCTTTCAAAAAATTTGCTATATGAGCCTCGCATTCGTAAGAACCTTCTTTTAACTAAAAAGCGATATGATTCGCAATCCCTAGCAAGTTTTTCCTAGCAAGTTTACTTTTTACTCCAGATCTGGTATAATAAAAAAAAAAGGTGTTTGTAATGCGTGTTATGAAATATTTAAGTGGTGCTATTTGCACATTTTTGTTCGCCGGTGCGTTCGCCAGCGATGAGCATGGATGCAGCGATTCTGCATTCGATGGTTTTTCTATTGGTGTTGTCGGATACTATTCATCTGAAAAAATTGAGAACAATTTAGGCGTCCACCAAATGTGGAATGAGTTGAATGGAAAGGCTCTTACGGATACGCCAGCATTGCTTTATTTAAAAGATGGAGTTGGAGCCAATTTTAATAATTATAATGCTCAGATTGAAAAAATATTTATAGCTGCTATAGAGGGAAAAGTTGCTGAGAATATATCAACCGTAGACTATATTACTGGAGATATTACTGACGAAGTATTATACCAAAAGTCAGGAGAAGAGGGAGCTCCTAATTTTAAGCATAAGTCTGCGAAATATTCTCGCAGAAGTAATGTCGGCGGTGTAGGCGTTTCTGTTGTATATAAATGGGATTGCTCAGATTTAGGTATTGTGTTCGGTGTTGAAGGTAATGGCGGTTTCTCATTTAAAAACAAGAAGACAAAGCATGCCTCGAAAGAAAAAGCAATGGTTATAGATAACGTTACAGGGACAGTGACTATTGATGCTAAATTGAATGAAGAATATCACAAGGCAATAACAGAGAATTTTGCTGATCCTGTAGTAGGGAAGAATTGCGATGATGTCGGATATTTTGAACTTGCAACGGCAGAAAAGAAACCTGTGCTCAATATATTGTATCCTCATGTTGTCCGTTATGATGAGACGAAAGCGAAAATTGAGACAAAGAGAAGTTCTTTCCAACCTGCAGCTTATCTCACCGCTGGTT
>CAYLKK010000007.1:0-5745 GCA_964384495.1 uncultured Alphaproteobacteria bacterium | reverse complement strand
AAAATTGAGACAAAGAGAAGTTCTTTCCAACCTGCAGCTTATCTCACCGCTGGTTTTGTGTTCGATAAAGATGTTTTAGTCGAGTTGGGTGTTGGTGCCGCGCACGTAAAAGCTGAGCAGATAATTTCTGATACAGATATAGACTGGGAGAAGAAAGTTAAGTGCAGCAAGTTGACTCCATCTGTAAAGCTTCAAGGATCTTATGTAGTTGCGGAAAATGTTGCTTTGGTAGCTTTCGGCAGATATGATTTCAACGTTAAAAAAGGTTCTATGAAAATTAAGAATAACTATACTGTTGGCTTGGGTGTAAGTTATCGTTTAGGGGAATTAATATAATTACTTATTAATTCGAGTTTCCCCTCCGTGAATTATTTTTATAAATGATTAGGAGGGGATTTTTGTAGGAATTGGTATGCAAAAGACAATATCAAAAGAAATCAAAATCAAAGGGATAGGCGTCCATAGTGGTAAAGGAGTGCTTGCGATTATTAAGCCTGCTAAAGTAAATTCAGGAATCCAGTTTATAACGCCGTTAGGAGAGATAGGGGCCTGTGTATGTAATCTCGACAAATCACCTATGTGCACTACTTTAAAGAATTCTTCTGGAGCACAAGTTAGAACGGTTGAACATTTTCTTGCAGCAGCAAAATCGCTTGGAATATATAATTTACAAGTAGAACTAACTGAAGATGAAATACCAATTTTAGATGGTAGCGCGATAGAGTTTGTTGAAGCTTTAAAAGATAATAGAATAGAACAAGCCAAAGGAATAAGGACTTTTAAGATATTAAAAGAGATTGCGGTGGAAGAAAACGGAAAAAATGTCAGATTTCAACCTATAGAACAAGGATTTGTAATCGATGTAACTTGCGATTTCTCAAATAAAAATCTTGGTATAACAAATTATAAATATATTGAGTCAGAAGAGAACTTTATAAATGAAATAGCTTTTTGCAGAACATTTGGCTTTGAAGATGAAGCAAAAAAAATTCTTGCGCTTGGTTTAGCTAAAGGAGCGTCATTAAATAACACAGTAATTTTTGACAATTCTGGTCACCCAATAAATGATGACGGCCTAAGAGTAGAACGTGAGTTTATTCGGCATAAAGTGTTAGATGTAATTGGGGATGCTTCAGTTTGCGGTGGAAAGATAATTGGAAAATTCATAGGCTATTGCCCTGGGCATTCAATAACTGCAGAATTAATGAGAAAGACATTTGCAGATTCAAATAACTACATTGAATTAAGTTAAAAGATAAAAATTTATGAAGAAGCATTTCTTAGAAATTTTAAAAGAATTAGATGTTTCTGATGATATTATATCTGAAACACCAGAAAGAGCAGAAAAGGCTTACAAAGAATTTTTTGATGGTTATGAAAAAGATACATCGAATATAAAAAATGCTTTTTATGATTCGACTATGGACGAAATGGTTATTTTAAAAAACATTCGTTTTGAATCGTTTTGCGAGCATCATATTGTTCCTATTATAGGAACCGCAGCAGTAGGATACATCCCAAATGGAAAAATAATTGGAGCGAGTAAACTGGCCAGAATTATAGATCTATTCGCTCATAGGTTACAATTACAAGAACGCATGACTATTGATGTAGCTGATTTCTTAGAAGAAATATTAGATTGCAAAGGTGTTGCTGTATACATCAGTGGAACGCATTTCTGCATTTCAAAGCGTGGCGTAAAAAAAGATGGAGCAAAATTTGTAACAAAGTATTTTACTGGAATTATAAAAGAAAATTTTGAGCTAAGAAGAGAGTTTTTAGACGAGATTCATACTTCATCGAATTGCTCAAGTATATGACAGCATTCTTTCAATACGCAGTATTTAACTGCTAAATTATATATACAAAAATTACAAAGATCATTTACGTTAACTAACTATTAAGAATTTACAAATATAATATTAATAGTTTTTACGCATAGAAATCCATGTTGTTCTTTGCATTTAACATATTGGTAGTCATGCTTTGTATTGCCGACTTTTGTATAATGCAAAGAACTCACCTATCATCCGCAGCATCTTGTGTATTATCTATTTTCTGGGTGCTTTTCGGATTATCTTTTTCTCTAGTGATATACTGGATATTTGGCATCGAAAAAACTTACGAATATTTATCGGCGTATTTTATAGAAAAAACGCTTAGTTTAGATAATCTATTTGTTTTTTATTACATATTTTCATTTTTCAATGTTTCTTTAAATTCTCAACCAAAGCTGCTATTTATCGGTATATTTAGTGCGATATTTTTTCGCTTAATTATGATATATGCTACATTCGCAATTATCTCTAAGTTTTCTTGGGTAATATATCCTCTAGGGCTATTTCTAATTTATTGCGGACTAACCACTTTTCTTGACAAGGATAGAAAAAACTACCATATTAATGAATGGATCGATAAAATAAAGAATGTATTTAAAAATATTTCTATAGCACACCCACATTCAAATTTGGAATTTTTTTGCATCAATAAAAAAGATGGGAAATACACAATTACAATAACTACATACGTACTTGCGATATTTGCGATAGAAATCTCAGATATATTATTTGCCGTCGACTCTATACCAGCTGTTTTTTCTGTAACAAATAATGAGATAATCGCTTATACATCGAATATATTAGCTATTCTCGGACTAAGATCTTTGTATCACTTTTTTGCAATTACTGTCGATCGTTTATATTATTTTAAACATGCAGTATCTTTAGTTATGGTCATTGTAGGAGGTAAAATGCTATTATCGCATTTTATCAACATTCAGCCATTACATTCTTTATGTTTATTCTCTATAATATTTTTTGCAGCGTTTTTAATGTCAAGTTTTTACAAAAGGGACGTACAATAAAATGAGCGTATTTTCTGGAATTGAGCATTTTTTCGAAAGAAAAGCGACGACACCAAAAAATGTCGTCTTGTTTTCATCCGTATTTATTTTTTTTGCTATTTTAGGCATATTAGTATGTTTCATAGAAAATGCATACTTAGGATGCCTCGCTTTCGGACTTATTTTACTGCTAGCATTTTTTCTTATTAAAGAGCTTAAGCAATTTTGCTATGAAAATGATTTATTAATATTCCAAAAGAATATAGTAATGCACAGTTATGATGCTAGTTCCAGCGCTTTTTTTGTATTTTCAAAAACCGGAAAGCTTATTTTTTATAATAAATTAGCTGTAGAATTATTTCCAAATAATAATATCAAAAATATTGATGATTTTACTGAAATGTTTTCTGATTATCAAAAAATTTTACCTGCAATAAAAAACATTAAGCAAATCGTTGGAACTGGAGCGGTTTCTCATATAGACGTTCCAATAATATTAGATAATGATACTTCCGCTTATTGGCGCATTTTTGCTTCACCTGTGAGAGGATTTAGCGGGTATACAGTTTGGAGTATTACAGATTTAACTCCATCGTTCGAAAATATGGATATCTTAGAATCGAATTCTAACTTCCTTATAGATATGCTGAACTCATTAGAAGATATAGTTTTCACGATAGACCATAAGGGATATATTAGATTCTGTAATAAGAATTTTGCGAATTTACTTGAGATAAAAGTAGAATCGATTAGCGGATACAATATTTTAGATATTATCAATAAACATGAAAGTTCACCTCTACCATCAGCTCAAGGAGCATGGAAGTTAACAAAGTCAATACCATCGAAAATAGTATTTAACTCGTCTAAAGGAACTAAGGTTAACACGCTAGTGAAGCAAATTTGGATAAGTAAAAATGGAAATTTAAGAGCTTTTTCTGTTACAAAACAAACAAATGAAAGCGCTAAACTCGCAGATGCGCTTGATACGACAAAACTGTATTTCGAAAAAATCTTCGAAGATGCACCAGTTGGAATTGCTTTAACAGAAGGAGCAGAAACTCTTACTGCGTGCAATAAAACATTTAGGGAGCTAACTGGATATTCTGATTCTGATATGAGCTCTACGTCGTTTCTATCACTAGTCGCAGATGACTATAAAGATACTGTAAGAGAAAAGCTACATGAGCTTGTAAATGCTATATATTCAGAAGAAGTTCCATTTGAAATTCAACTCTCTGGTAAGAATAAAAATAAGGCTGTAGTTATATATGCAAATCAATTAGAAATATATAAATTAGACAAAACAAAGCAAAGAGGGCTAGTACTTTACTTTATAGATGTGTCAGATAGAAAAGAATTACAAAATCAATTTGTGCAATCTCAAAAAATGCAAGCAATAGGTCAATTAGCTGGAGGAGTCGCACATGACTTCAATAACCTTCTAACGGCTATTATTGGGTATTGCGACCTTTTACTTGGAAAGTATACCCCAATCGATCAAACATTCGCAGATGTTATGCAAATTAAACAAAATGCAAACAGAGCATCAAATTTGGTAAGACAATTGTTGGCTTTTTCTCGCCAACAAACTTTACAGCCAAAAATTTTTAACGTAACAGATTTAGTCGTTGAGTTATCAAATTTGCTAAACAGGCTTATTGGTGCAAATATAGAGCTAATAATAAATCATGGGAAAGATATTGGCTGCATAAAAGTTGATCAAATGCAATTTGAACAAGTTATTATCAATTTAGTAGTGAATGCTAGAGATGCAATGCCAAATGGTGGAAACTTAACTATAAAAACAGAAAATTTACATAGCGATGTACCAAAATTTTTACGAGGTGAAACTATGCCAGCTGGTAATTATGTTGTCATCCATATATCTGACACAGGGACAGGAATTCCAGACGAGGTAATTAATCGAATTTTTGATCCATTCTTTTCAACAAAAGAAAAAGGAGCTGGGACAGGGCTTGGCCTGTCGACTGTATATGGTATAGTTAACCAAACTGGTGGCTTTATAAATGTAGAAAGCAAAGTCGGACACGGAACTATCTTTTCGTTACATTTTCCTATGTGTGCTTCTTGCGCGAATCAAGCAAAATACGAAAGCCATATAGATTCAGGTGAAGTAAATAGTGACTTAACTGGGCATGGAAAAATTCTATTAGTAGAAGATGAAGATGCAGTCAGGATGTTCAGCTCCAGAGCACTAAGAGATAAAGGATATACAGTTATAGAAGCGCATAATGGTCAGTCCGCTTTGGATTATCTTAAAAAAGAAGGACAAGAAATAGATCTAATGATTACAGATGTTGTCATGCCAAAAATGGATGGACCAACGCTAATGAAATATGTAAAAGAACTTGCTCTCGATTTAAAAGTAATTTTTATATCAGGATATACTGAAGATAATTTTCGCAAATCTTTAGAAAATGATTCCAATGTATGTTTCTTAGCGAAACCATTTAATTTAAAAGAGTTATCAGCCAAAGTAAAAGAGGTACTATCACAATGAGAATATATTATATATAACTCAATAAAATATTATATTAAATAATTTCTAGTAAAAATAATGATCTACATTATGGCATATCAACTGGATATTTTTTGGAAAAATTATGGCATGATATTATGCGCTTCGCTATCTTAAATCATGCCTTTACAATATTATACTTTTTTAGTGCTAATATAGCATACTCAGAACATGTCGGATAAAATCTACAATTAGATTTTACATAAGGAGAAAATGCAGATTGGTATATTCTTACAACAAAAATAAAAATATTATTTATATATTTTCTTACCATATTACTTGTTTATAAATTTAACAGACTTATAATAAGTTACATTATTTCTTTCTATGAAAAATGCCAACTGCGTATGTTCGCCCTGTT
>CAYLKK010000006.1:0-15340 GCA_964384495.1 uncultured Alphaproteobacteria bacterium | reverse complement strand
AACACGGGAAATTAGTTTTGTGCCAGTTATGTAAAAACTCTGCTAATCCGACTATACTGAGCCGTCACTCGATTCAGATTCTTCGCTATCATCGGAATTAGGGTTAACAAGGTGACGTCTCTCGTTTAATCCTCTCCGGATGGCAGCTTTAACGGTGTCTTCGTTTCCTTTTGCTGCATTTACATGCTGCCCAGTATCCTCAGTTTTTTTAGGTTGCGCATTAAGCTGTTGCACATTTCCAGAAAAATGTGATTGTGACGGCGGCAGAGCCGGGGCTGGAGGAGGTGGTGGCGGGGATAGCCCCACAGCTCCAGGTGCAGGAGGAGGTGGTAGACCTCCTATGTCTTGATGTTTCTTACTAGATTGTGATTTAAATTTACCACCTCCTTGAGGAGCTGAATTTCCAAGTTGCGATTTGGCTCTGTGGAAGAACAAGTCGCACACTGCTTGAGACGCTTGAACTTGTTTTTTTGAACTTGTTTGTTCAGATTGCGAGCTTCCATTATTTGTAATATTACGTGTGTTTTTATTGTTTAATTCATCTATAAAACTACCCTCTTTCTGTCCAGAGACTCCAGTCATTTTAGGTTGAATAGGCTTATCACTAGATTTAAGCGTGTACGTACCACTATTATCGAGATGTTTGCGTAAATGTTCTTCGTTTTTACCAGTTTTATGCAAGGCGAGATAACCTAATGCGTTTAGAAGCTGCCACATATTTTTTGCATTATTAGTAATAACTTTTTCAATATTAACGATAGACTCTAAAGCATTTTCAACGACATATTGTGTATATTTTCCTATTACATTTTTTTTAATTTCGTCTTTTGCATTTTCTTGTGTTTGGTCGGCTTTGTCTATTATAGCACTGACTTCTTCAAGAATATCGAATAACTTATTAGTCAACTTATCGAGTTTCTCTAACGAATTATCGCTGAATTTTTGTTTCTTGCCTTTCAAATATTTTACAAGCCACTTAAGACCTTCATGTTTTTGATTAATTAGCTCATCGATATATATCATGTTATTTATAACGTCAGCTAAGCTTTGCAAATTAAATTCTTTTGTTAATTCAGCCACACGTTCTTGAATTTCAGCTTCTTGTTCCCCTTTAGTTGCGAAACCTTTTATATCTTCGATTATTCTGTATACATCATCGATATTCGCAATATATTCCTTCTTAACAACTTCTGCTGTTTTTCTCTTTTTTGTTAGAAGTACATAACTTATGTTTTTTACGCTATTGTCTTTATATTCAACAAACTTTTTATTAGGCTCTGATTTTTGCAACTTGCCACCGCTTAACATATAAAAATTAGCCCCAGCTACGATATTAATTGCATCGAATTTATCTTTAATTTTTTCAATTCCATTGATATTTTTATTTCCACTTCCAGTGAAATTTATTAATATAGTATCATTGTAACAAACGTCATCAATGTATGAGTCTATATCCTTGATTTCATTTTTTGTATCAAGTGCTGTAACATGCTGATTTAATCCAAGTTCTTGCAAAATTTTTTCTACACTAACGTATTTTACATCGTCAAAGCCAATGGTTTTAACTGTATTGCTTATCTCTATATCTTTTCCGCCATCATCTAACTTCTTAAATAACTCGGTTACAGCTTGGCATTTAGCATCTTTACTTCCAGAAATTTTACTTCTTAACGCTGGTGTATAATATATAGATAAAAGCGATTTTGCCGCATTATTAGTTTTACTACCTTCAAAATTAGCCAAAGTAGGCTTGTTTTCATATGTGACTGTTGCTTCTGATTCGCTAGATTGTTTTTCTTTGTAACTTTTCCTATTTTTAAAGCAATCTAACAAAGTTTTCGCTTGAAAATTTTTTATAATAAAATTAGTTAAATTTATAATTGTTGCTCCATCTGGCGTTAATTCAATTTTTGTTATTCCTCCAGTGTCCGTTCGTTTCAAAAATCCAGATTCGATAAACTTATTATGATTTTTGATAAAAGTTTCTACTTCATTTTTCTGGCCGACTCCTTTGCTATTAGTATCAAATTTGTTATTTATAATACACAAAAGAGCAAAATAGTTGACGATAGAAAAGAGATTATCATTAAGCTTTATATTCGCTAAATCTTTATACAAATTATCGGTTTTTTCTGTAGCAGGAATTCCAATCAATTTTTCTAATTGTTCAGACTTATAATAATCAGCATTTTTCACAGCAACTATCATCTCGGGAATTTTATTCCAATAATAGTTAGACGCTACTAGATTCGAACCAAATGCGTTAAATAAAATATCTTCACAATCACCATTTGACTTGCCTAATTGGAACTTTGACGCATCTTTAAAATCAAAATGCGTATTGATGATATGTGACTTGTTATTTTTTATCGAGTTTTTTACTCCATTTATTGCATTTTCAAAACTTACTAACGGTTTATAATTTTCTTCAGATTTCGACTGTTCAGGCGTTACAGAAACATTCAACGGATTACCTTGCCCCATATTCTGACTCATCTGCTTTTCACTTCCAACCACACCTAGTTTTTTAAAAAAATCGAATATCTTGTAATCTGCTATGAATTGAGGAACTTCTTCATGAACGCTAGACAATAGATTTTCATTGGATTGTTTAAAAATTATAGCAATTTCATCTACTTTTAAATTCATAAGCATTTTTACAAATTTGTACCCAAGCTTTGCGCCATCAGAATGTAAATCATCGTATTTCACTTTACAAAACTCTTCAGCGAAAGTTCCTTCAATATATTTCCCAAAATATTGTTGTACTAAAATCTCAGGATTTTTAGATGCGATTGTTGCAAGCATTCTTACAATATAATGGAAGTGAGGTTCTAATGCTGAAATAGCATCCCATGACCTAGTACTATCTTTAACTGATAGTAAATGATTGTACCCAACCCGCATAATTTCACTTGCATTTAAGTTTTTCGCCAAAAGTCGATCAACTACATATTCGCTATTAGAATCGCCCGTTGGTATATGCGTATGCTGTGCACTCATCCCTTGTACATTACATACACAACTAATGACCAATAATTCTAAGAAAGATAATGAGTATAGCAGAGATAATTTAATCTTCATTTTCCAATCACTTTATTAATAAAACATTAAGTATTTATTATTATACACGAAAATGTACAATTTATGTATCAATTTTTCCTATGAAATAATTCATCGTAAACTTCCAACACCGTAGGGATAAACTTTTCTACATCAGCACCATCTACTTTAATGAGATCTTTTAGTTTTTTCAACGTGTCTAGCGCCTTTTTCTTTTCTTTCAAAAACCTGTCGTTCACAGCACTTTTAATCTTTTGATCGTACTCGAGTATTTTAGAATTTACAAGCATTTTTACATTTTTTACGCTTTCAACATCTTCTACGAATTTTTTAAATTCTGGCGTATCCAGCCACCCTTCAGATTCTACGCGATAATCTTTTCTCATACTTTTATCCAATATGAATTCAACTTGTTCATAGAAGTTTTCAATAAAATTCTTGTGCAATTTTTTAGTTTCAATATCACCTGCTCTTATTCTTTGTAAAATATCATGACACGAAAATGCATGTAGTAAGAAGAATGTTTCCGCATCAAACACATCATGATGCCCTTCTGTTTGAGTGACATTTTCAGCATATGTATATATAACATTTTGAGGAGAAAACAATAAAGCTAGTACTGCTGAAACATAAAGTAATTTTTTATTCATAAAATTCACCTATAAATTAGTCTCAATTGTAGCATACGAAGATTAAGGAATTACTGAAGTAGAACAGATGATATCAAAATTGGCAAACACTTAAATACATACTGCATAATAATTGATCGCAAAATCTTAAACATTATAATGTGTAATTTTAATCTGCCATTTGACAATCCATATATTTTACACTTGAGCGAATTGATAATTTTTTATATCATGAAGTATATAATTTTTTACAGGCGTTACATTATGTTCTTTTCAAAAATAATTGGATTAATGTCATCTGATATGGCAATCGATTTAGGGACTGCAAATACTCTTGTCTACGTGAAAGGAAAAGGAATCATATTGAACGAACCTTCCGTTGTCGCTTTAGCAGAACACGCCGGGAAAAAACAGATACTAGCTGTAGGCGAAGAAGCTAAATCAATGGTTGGACGTACTCCTGGAAATATTAGAGCAATTAGACCATTAAAGGATGGTGTAATAGCAGATTTCGATGTTGCAGAAGAAATGATTAAGCATTTCATTAAAAAAGTTCATAACAGCAGAAGTTTTACAAGTCCTCAGGTGGTTATATGTATTCCATATTGTGCAACTGCTGTTGAGCGTAGAGCGATACAAGAATCTGCAGAATGTGCTGGAGCTCGCAGAGTATTTTTAATGGAAGAGCCTATGGCTGCAGCGATTGGAGCAGGATTGCCTGTCACAGAACCAACTGGATCTATGGTCGTAGATATAGGAGGTGGCACTACTGAAATCGCAGTTTTGTCACTCGGAGGGATTGTATATGCAAAATCCGTTCGAGTCGGAGGGGATAAATTCGATGAATCTATTATAAACTACATAAGAAAAACACATAACTTGCTCATTGGTGAAACAACAGCAGAAAGAATCAAAAAAGAAATTGGTTCAGCTTTACCTCCAGAAAACGGCCAAGGTCTTGAAATAAAAATCAAAGGAAGAGACCTCACGGATGGTGTACCAAAAGAAGTCGTCGTTTCTGAAGACCAAATTGCAGCTAGCTTAAAAGAACCTGTGTCAGTAATAGTAGAAGCAGTCCATACTTCTCTTGAAAATACGCCACCTGAGCTATCTGCTGATATTGTAGATAAGGGAATTATGCTGACAGGTGGAGGAGCATTGCTTAGACGTCTTGACAAGTTACTTAGCGCATCGACTGGATTACCCGTTGTGGTTGCAGAAGAGCCTCTATCATGCGTAGCATTTGGTACTGGATACGCTCTTGAAGAATTAGAAACAATGAAAACTGTGTTATTCAACGAACTATAATAATCAGTAAATGAAAATCAAAGTGAACAAAAAACTTTATACAGAAAATGAAAGGCTATGGAAATGTATAAAGTTTTTTCTATTGTGTTTTCTGATAATTTTTTTTGTTAAATTTTTTATCCCACAAAAGTCAAAAAAGGTTGTTTATGATTTTTTATTAGATAAACAATGCCAAGTAGCGATATTTGTTAATTCTATAAAAGAATCTGTTCTTAGCAGCATGAGAAGTTCAAGCACTAACAACAATGATGATCTTATAAAATTACAAGAAGAAAATATAATTTTAAAAGCCAAAATTCAATCCATAGAAAACATTTTTCAAGAAAATTCTGAGCTTAGAGAAATATTAAAAATGAATAAAAGGCAAGATCAATTTATTGTCGCAAGAATAATCCCATCAGTGAACTTTGAATATACACAAGCCATCACAATAAACGTAGGTGCAAAACATAAAGTTTCAGAAAATTCTGTCGTAATTAACGAATCAGGAATTGTTGGACGTGTAATTCAGGTCCTAGATTCATACAGTATAGTACTATTATCTACAGATGTAAATTTTAGCATAGCTGTGTATTTCAGATCAGAAACAAATGCAAATAACTCTACAGAAAAACTAGCTATACTTCGAGGAAACTCATCTGGATCACTAAATATATCTACTAAGCATAGCGACTTTCATGTAGACGAAGGAGAAAAAGCATATTCATCTGGACACGGTGGAGTATTCCCTCAAGGAATATTAGTCGGCGCTGTAAAGAAAGACAAATCTATATCCCCAGCTTTTGACAAGGCGCGCCTAAAATTCCTGTGCGTTTATGTAGAATAGCTTTATTTCAAGAATTTTTATAGATATGCACAAACGAAAAAAAGATTCCCCTTCTCATCCTTTTCATGCCAAAATTTTAATCCGTTCTTCTCAGCATATTTCTCTGCTATTTTGAAAAATACATTTCTATGCGTACACTCTTCTTTTGTAGGGAAAATAAGGTCATCAACGTTACCAAAATTTATAAAGAACAGATAATTATCCCCTTTTGTATTTATATTACATATATTTTTTTCGCTACGCTCAAAACAATTACGAATACCGATAAAAACACTGCAAACTAACTGACTTAGCCACGTTGGAATTACTTCTGCATTTGAAACAACAGAAACATTATGACTAATAGATTTTAACATAGTTTCTAATTCAAATTTGCTGCTTACATTCTCTTTTTTTGTCAAGCAAAAACGGAAAACACTAAGTAAAGATACCATTTTACTAGCACTATCCTTTACGTACCCTAACATTTCATTTCTATCATTGCCTTCCAATGCTTCACACCCCAAATTTATTGCATTTAACGGAGATGCTAAATCATGCATAACTCTAGAAAACAAGAAACTCAATGTACCGTCAAAAATTGAAATATCATCGAACAAATTCTTCATATCTTTATCACGAAATGCATCCATATATTACTCCAAAGCTCATATTGCTACAATTTATTGAATATTTACAAAATATTCAACTAAATTTTTTGCAATATTGTTTTAAATACAGTTTTTATTCTTCATACTCATGAAGCTACACACAATAAACAATCCACAGCGACCTATAGTCATAGTAGACATAACAATTAAATTATAAAATATATTTTTATCTAAAAAAATACGGGAGGATTCTTCCACAGATAAACCAATATTCAATATACATTTTAGTACTAAAACAAGAGATTGCTGAATTCCCATGTCAAATACTACTAGAAGGCACGAACACGACAAGAAAAGTGCAAAAGCCAAAAACAACCAAATTGTTAAATGACTCGCTGTCCAATGTATTAGAACTGAAGAGCTCCTAAATATTCCACACAAAGTATCAAATTTTATTCCACCAGATACGCAACCAGAAATTCCGCCAATAGCAGCCAAACAAAATAATATACATGTCATAAACTCTGTAGAGCTATGATTAATTCCAGTTGTTGTAAAAGCCATAAAATAGTCTACAATATCTATTTTTAATGAATTGAATGAAAAGTCTCTTTTCATAAAGCTATATAAAAACAATAATCCGATAAAAGTAAAAATAACTTTAACATATCTAGATAAAATGATTCTATTTTTTATTTGCACACGATAATTGCTTGTACAATATTCAAACAAATATTGTACAGGAAAAACTGAAATTAAGAGTGCGCAACATGTAAACACAAAAAATAAATTATTAGAAATAATATAAAAAGTATGATCAATTTCTGTCCCAGACGCAGTTATTAATGCAGCTGTATAACAAAAAGCATCAACTACATTTATGTTACAAAAACGATTTAATATAAGAATCCCACAAAATATAAATATAAAATATATTGAGGCTATATCAATAATCCTTTTCTTAATAGAATTGTTTATATTAATATCTGCGATATCCTTTAATAAATATATATATTTTTTACAATGATCATAGGTCTCGATACAAAAAACTCGAGAGAAAAATACCATAAACATTAGCGCACCAAATAATTGTAAAAAACTGCGCCAAATCAAAATTCCACTTGAAAAAGTTTTTAGTATAGTTTCTGGTATTTTAATACAAGTATTGCACAAAGAAGATACACTTAATAAAAAGCACTCTATACAACTTAAATTCGTTGTAACAATAAATGGCACCGCCCCAAGTATTATACAGAAAGGAAGCAAACTAGAAATCAAAATTGTTGTATTTTTAAAAATATCATTCAAGCATCCATCCCTAAAAGTCGCTACAATTAATGTACTACCTAAAAAAATATACACGCCTAATGGAGCCAAAAAACTATAATATTCGTTACTCGAACCACAATCGACAATCATGCAAAAAATAACAAAGCATGAAAAAAGCAAACATATTACTCCGTATAGCAAAAAAATATTTCGAAAGTTTTGTCTGGATTCAGAAATCTTATTTATCATGCTAAATTATTATTTAATAACATCTTACTGTTTACTTGTTAAGTTATGAACTTCTGGAAGTTCAAGTAATGCCTTTTCAGATTCCAACTCATTAAATTTTCTAACAGAGACTAAAACTCTGCGCTCCATAGTAGATGAAAAACTATTATAAGCATCAACAGTTGAATTTATGTTTTTTCCAAGTCTAGTAATATGCTCGCTCATATCAGCCAAACGTTTATATAACTCTTTTCCAAGTTTTACAATATTCTTAGCATTTTCTGATAATGCTTCATTTTTCCACCCCATAGCGACAGCATGTAATAATGCTAATAAAGTTGTTGGAGTAGCAATGACAACCCGTCTTTCCATAGCAAACTCAATTAGTGATGGATCCTGCTCTATAGCAGCAGAAAAGAAAATCTCTCCAGGAAGAAACATTACGACAAAATCTGGCGTTTGTCCAAACTGATCTAAATATTTTTTACTACCTAAGACGGTACAATGATGTTTTACGTGTTTTGCATGATCTAATAAAAATCGTTTTTTATCTTCTTGGTTCTCTGCATCTAAAGCTGCGCTATATGCGTACAAAGGAGTCTTTGCATCTACAACAATATTCTTTCCACCAGCCATGTAGATAACCATATCAGGGCGCAAAATTTCATTTGCATCATTTATGACTGTGACCTGCTCTTCAAAATCGCAGTGATTAACCATACCTGCAATTTCAACAACTCGTCTAAGTTGCATTTCCCCCCACTTTCCCCTTATATTCGGAACCTTTAAAGCGGACGACAATTTATTGGTTTCATCTTTTAATTCCTTCTGAGAAACAAGTAAAGATTTGACCTGTTCATGCATCGATTGGAAAGCTGCTATTCTGTCTTTTTCTAATAGCTGCAACTTAGCATCGACATCAGTCAACGTTTTCTGGATTGGAGATACCATATCAGCCATTTCTTTCTTCCCAGTCTCAATATCCTTCTTGGCTGATATTTTTAAGTTCTCAAACGACGTTTTTGCTAATTCTAAAAATGACTGATTATTTCGAGATAAAGCCTGAGCACTCAAAGCAGAAAATTTATCAGATAACATCTTTTCAGCAGACTGTAATAATTCTATTTTCTCTTGAATATTTTTTCTTTCATTTTCTACAGTACTCTTTAATTCCGAAATTTCGACTAAACTCAAATTATATTTTGAAAGCAGAGAATTATATTTTTCTTCTACCGTCGATAGAAATGCAACTCTTTCCGTAAGTTTTGCGTTTTCAATCTTCAAACTATTGTATGCATTTTGAGCTTCTATGGCATTATTTTGTAATTGATTATTCTTTTCTGTAAAATCATTAAAAAACAATTTACTCTGCGCAATATTGTTTTTAAGATCAAATAACTTTAATAATAATGCGCAAATTACAACAGATAAAATAGCAATAATTACAATATAATAAACTTCCATCATACGCCTATTCAAAATACTTCAGAATAAATCTTTTGTAAACATTTTTTAATTTTTCACAATCGCAAATTTCGATATGTTCATTTACTTGATGTAGGGTTCTATCTACCATTCCGAATTCGACAACAGGACAGTAATTTATCATGAATCTACCATCAGACGTTCCACCGCCTGTTGAAAACTCAGGATAATATCCTAATTCTTCATATATAGAGTTTTTTGCACATTCTAGCAATCTCTCGTTTTTACAGATGTAAGGCTCACCCGATTTAGTAAAATTAGCTGTCAATCCATCTTTCTCAGCTAAATCATTGAAAATTTCGAATATTGACTCAGATGTGAATTTATCTGAAAATCTAACATTGAAATTGACACTAGCTAATGGAGGAATAACATTTACGGCTAGATTAGATGAATTTAAAATTGTAGGAGAAGCAATCGTAGTTTTAAAGAACTCTGATTCATCCTTAAAATCATAATTAGCAATTTTCGAAACGAAATTACATATTTTCTCTAATGCATTTTCAGAAGATTCTTTAGTAACATATGCGGAGTGTGATTGGATACCATTCGCTCTAACCTCTATATTTATACTGCCTCTATGTCCTATATAAATTCTATCACCGATTTTCTCATTTGATGATGGCTCACAAATTAAACAATCCGTAGGTATTTCATTACGCTCTTTAGCCCAATCGAGCATAGCCTGCACGCCTTCATAGCTACCGACTTCCTCATCACACGTGAAAAATATGCTAATTCGATCCTGAGAAGTTTTATCTAACTCTTCTAAAGCAGCCAAAACACACCCTACTCCACCTTTCATATCTACGATCCCACGACCATATAATTTTCCATTATATTCAGTCGCTTTAAAAGGGTCGAAGCTCCAACCTTCTCCAGCAGGGACAGTATCAAGGTGTCCTAGAATTCCTAAACTGTCAATAGTCTCACCTCTACTAGCAAATAAATTCTCAACACATCGACCCGTTTTCTCATCAGTGAATTCCAGTATCTGAACATCAAAATCCATAGCAGTTAATATAGACTTTACGTACGCTAAAATATCGCTTTTATTGTACGTAACGCTATTGAAGCCGACTAAATCTCTGCAAATTTCTAAAGCTCTACTCATAACGTATTACCACAATTATCTAGATAGACTGCTCATATATAATCTAACCCTTTTTTTCATATTTTCTGTAGTATTCTTATCCTTTTGAATTTCATTAAAACAAGACTTCGCTTTCAAAATATCTCCAGTTTCCAAATACAAAGCGCCTAAGCACTCCAAAGCTGACAACCTTAAAGGTCTCCCGAGTGCGACAATAGGTTCTAGCATTTTTATCAACTCTTTTGCATCGACAAGCAGCATTTTTGCATTTGTTACATACACTAAAGTAGCAAGATCTTTCCAAATTATATCTACACCATTTTTTTCGATAACACTCAACAAACCAGACAAAGCCGCTTTCCGCTTTTCTGCATCTTGTTCAAGACGCACTGTCATGCCTGCCTTAATAATATTTATAATAGGTTTAATAGATGCTGGAGCATTCTCCTCAATACTTCCGAGTATTATATCTGCTTTATTGTTGTTTGAAATCATAACTTCCATCAAGCTGAAAGTTGTATCTTCCAATTCTTTTTTTACTCTACTCTGCCAAGAAGTATACATAACTATCCCGGCGATACCGCATAAAATCACAGCAGTTATTGTATTCTGATTTCTCTTTACAAATTTCACGAATTGATCATGTTTCAATTCTTCTGTTATTTCGTCTAATATAGCTTGATCTTCATTATTCATAGTTCATCTCAAAAAATACACAATCTAAAAAATTGATTACAAGAAACTTCTACCTAGATAGCTTTTATTCTTGACCTACCATTGTAGTTAATTATTAAATGTACTTTCTGGCCAGCATTGTATATAACATCCTTGCCCTGCACTACTGTATACAACTTACCATTACTCAATCGTACAGAATATTCCACAGCCTGTTGACTAGACAGTTTATCCTCTAAATATGCACCACCGACAGCACCTCCGACAGCTCCCAACGTCGTTGTAGCAACACGACCTTTTCCACCGCCAAACATGTTTCCAAGAACACCGCCAGTAACTCCTCCTAGCAATACGCCTGTAGCATTATCGCTAATTTTTTCATTTCCTTTTACATTTACAAAACGGACAGATTCTATTACCCCTTCATAAGTATATCCTACTTCGCCTACACTACTTTCTGAGTAAGTATTTCCGCCTATATCCCTAGCACAACCACACACACACAACATTGATAAAACAGTCAAGCACCCCAAAAGATTTCTGTACATATCTAAAACCTCAAATTTCTTGATTATAACACGCAAAAATACAAAGGAACAAATAAAATACAATTGAAGATTTTTTATACATTAAACATGGTACCACTAATCTATGGCAGTAATATTTATTCTAGCAATACTTATAGACGTTTTAAATTCGCGCATGAACGACGTAATGATAGTAATAGAGCAATCTGTCCTAGTTCAGCCTGAATTGAGACTGATTGCTTTTAATTATATAAGTTGTGTTTTATATTGAATTAGAGTAGCCTCATGGACATATGTATTTTTTAAAGAGACAAAGAAAAATATCCGAGATCAAGAGACTTTGGGGATACAGTTCAAAGCAAAGAATTTCTTGGAGGCCATGTTGTTATTACAGTGCCAAACTCTGCTGTTGGATTTCGATCTATGCCTGTTAGATACTTGTTTTGCGATGAAGTCGATGCTGATTCTTAGAGCGATCCATTAACTTTTGCTATATACTGATAACGAAAGATAAAAGCTTATACAAAAAGTGCAATAAAACTGCACCAAAATTCAGATTCTCTCTAAATTTCTTCACTCTCAAAACCGCTAATTTTTGTTGAAATTTCAGATGGTGCCGAATGAGGGACTCGAACCCCCGACCTACTGATTACAAATCAGCCGCTCTACCAGCTGAGCCAATTCGGCACTACATGTATAATTGTACTTAAATAAATATCGAATGTAAAGTTCGTTGTTTGTGTTGTGTGTAAGTTCAATTATATTGAGACTTTTTATTAGCCTCATGGTATTTGCTAATATACATCAAAGGAGTGGATCCGTTCAATGCCGAGTGAAGTCTATATTCGTTATATTTTTCAACATTTTTTGTAAGCTGTAATAATTTTTCCTTTAATATTCAGGTAATGGAGTATCTCTTGAAATACTGGTATCTCTTTTGTTTTTTTTGTTAACACGCTTTTGTTCAAATGAAATTCCTGATACCGCCACATAAACGGTAAGAACGTGCAATGCTGAATCTTTTGCGTCGCTAGAATACGTGCTTTTTATCGTCTTACCATCTATGAACAAAATTTCATCAATAACATCTATAATTTATAAAACGGCCGTGGGATTGCGAATTGAGTCATTATATGTAATGATCTGAAGCAGCTGAAATGCTCAGACTCTCTGTCCTACTCCTCGTCAATAAATTTAATTCAAGACCGATGTGATTTGCAACCCCCTATAAATTGATTTTTAATTGTTTTTCATGTAATATTCGATTTGTTTCGATATGTGGGGACGCGATGTTTTCAGGTTTCTTTGAAAAAATTATAGGGTCAAAAAATAGTAGGATTATAAAAAAACATGAAAGGACTGTGTCTGAAATTAATCAATTAGAGCCACAGATATCCATTTTATCGGATGAAGAATTAAAACATAAAACTTTTGAATTCAAAAAACGAATTGAAGGCGGAGAAACACTCGACGATTTGCTCGTTGAAGCCTTCGCTGTAGCAAGAGAAGCATCAAAACGTGTTTTAGGAATGCGCCCATTCGATGTTCAATTGATTGGCGCGATTGCATTACATAACGGAATGATTTCCGAAATGAAGACTGGAGAAGGAAAAACATTGGTTGCTGTTTTAGCTGCATATTTGAACGCTTTGTCTGGAGAAGGTGTTCATGTTGTAACTGTCAACGATTACCTAGCTGCTAGAGACGCAGATTGGATGGGCCGTGTATATAAATTCTTAGGCCTTACCGTCGGAACGATAGTTAACTCTATGGACGATGACGCTCGTAGAGAAGCTTATAATTGCGATATTACATATGCGACAAACAACGAACTTGGTTTTGACTATTTGCGCGACAATATGAAATTTCAAAAAAGCGATTTAGTCCAAAGACCATTTAATTTTGGTATAGTCGATGAAGTCGATAGCATATTAATAGATGAGGCAAGAACTCCTCTTATTATTTCTGGCGCAGCAGAAGATTCCGCAGAATTGTATATGTCTATCAACAGCATAATACCAAATTTAGACAAAGATGACATAGAAGTCGATGAAAAGCATAAACACATCACTCTAACAGAAAAAGGAAATGAGCACTTAGAAAACTTGCTCCAAGATGGCGGTTTTTTGAAAACAAACAATTTGTATGATATAGAAAACATATCTTTAGTCCACTATGTGAATCAGGCATTAAAAGCCCATCATCTTTTTAAAAGAGATGTCGATTACATTGTAAAGAATGGAAAAGTCGTTATTATTGATGAGTTTACTGGACGTCAAATGGAAGGACGCAGATATTCAGATGGGCTACATCAAGCTATTGAAGCAAAAGAACATGTGAAAGTTCAGATGGAAAATCAAACTTTGGCATCGATAACTTTCCAGAATTTTTTCAGAATGTATAAAAAGTTGTCAGGGATGACTGGTACAGCTGAAACTGAAGCAGCTGAATTGACTGATATCTACAATGTTGAAACTTTAGTAATTCCTACAAACCTTCCTGTTGCAAGAGTAGATTACGACGATGAAATCTACAAAACTAGAAAAGATAAGAATCGCGCAATTTTAGAGTTGGTTAGAGAGTGTCATGCTAGAAAACAACCAGTTCTTATCGGAACTATTAGCATAGAAAGTTCAGAACAATTGTCTGGCTATTTAAAAGCAGAAAATATAGAGCATAATGTCTTAAATGCGCGTTATCATGATGTTGAAGCTCAGATTATAGCAGAAGCAGGAAAGCCTGGAGCGATCACAATAGCAACTAATATGGCTGGACGTGGGACGGATATTCAATTAGGTGATGGAGTTAAAGAACTAGGTGGTCTTTGTGTTATTGGTAGTGAAAGACATGAATCAAGACGTATTGATAATCAATTAAGAGGTCGTTCTGGGCGTCAAGGAGATCCAGGATTTACACAATTCTGTGTTTCATTTGAGGATGAATTAATGGTTAGATTCGGAACTGCTAGGGCTAAAGGGATGCTTCAAAGAATTGGTTTTGATGGTGATATGGCTATTGAAAATAAGATGATTACTAAGACTATTGAGTCTGCTCAAAAACAAGTAGAAGGAAACAATTTTGATATTCGTAAAACATTACTTGAATATGATGATGTAATTAATAATCAAAGAAATATTATTTATGGTAGACGTAATGAAATCTTAGACAACGATTCTATTCATAATACAACTTTAAATACATTTAAGAGTTATATTGATATGATAGTTAATTCACATATTAGTAATGATAGTAAATTAACGGGTATGGATGTATCTGAAATATTGGAGTCAATTAATAATACAATTTTAAAGGATAAGTTAGAGTTAAATGAGTTAGATGAATTAGATGCAGAGGGATTAGTAGAAACAATATCAAGCGAAGTAATAAAAGAATATGAAGAAAAAATAAAAGAAATTCCAGAGGAAATTACAAATGAATTTGAAAAAGCTATTACTTTGAAGGTTGTAGATACTCATTGGATGGAACATATTAATTCGATGAGTCTTCTAAGAGAAGGTATTGGACTTCGTGGATATGCTCAAGAAAATCCGCTTAGGGCTTATACTGCCGAAGGATATCAAATGTTTGATAATTTGTTAGATGTAATTGATACTGATGTTACTAAATTACTAATGAATGCTGAAGTA
>CAYLKK010000005.1:0-15570 GCA_964384495.1 uncultured Alphaproteobacteria bacterium | reverse complement strand
ATTTCAAGAATTGCAGAGCATTTAAATCGCTCCAAATCAACGATTTCAGAAGAAAATCATTTGGTTATTGCGCTTTAATGTGCTGGAAAATTATAATATAAGACCAGCTAATGCTTCAGTTTATCTTCTTGTTTTTTATGACAATAAAGCTATATAAAAGCAAACAAGAAATAGCGCAACACAATGTAGATACCCCATATGACATACATATTCCGCATTTTTCAGATACGATACCGGAGATATAACTTGCAATCATCCCAGCAATGCCACTTACAAGATTTAACAGCCCTATTGCACTTCCAAGGATTTTCTTATCTACCATATCAGAAATACATGCTACAGAAATAATTTGCGAAGAAGCCCTCTGGATGCCCCAAAAAAACACACCTACAACGCCAAAGATTGCAACTCCACTCCAAAAACAAGTTGTTGAAATACATAATGCTAAGAATGAAATTAAAAGCACCTTCTCTCTTCCTAACTTATCTGATAAAAAACCTGCTGGATAAGACACAAAGACAGACACAAGATTAAAAAATCCTATAGCACCAGAACAAAACCATTGAGGCAATCCACTATCTTTTAAATTCAATAAAAGGTAGCATTCAGGGGCTCTAGCAAGCATAAAGAAAAACATAATTCCTAGGAAGAACCAAAATCTTGCATTTAAATTTAAAAGGAATTTTATATTAAAATTTGACTTAGATGAAGTATAAGCCGGTTCTTCTTTAATATACACTGCAGCTATATAAACTGCTAAAAACGCTGGAATTGTCGTGAAATACAAAAGAGACTTTATGTATTCGCTACTATCACCATAAAACCATGTTGCGCCCATAACAATAAATGGTCCCATGACGCATCCTATTGTTTTAAAAGTCATAGTCAAGCCTATATTCGCCCCTTTTTCTCCTTCTGTAGAACTCAATGCTACATACTGATCTCTAGGAGTTGCGCTAAGCCCATTACCTAATCTATCTGATATTTTAGATGCAATAACAAGTCCCGGGCCACTTGCAAAAAGCAATAATGGTTTAGCTAAAAATGAGAAAAATGTTCCAACGATATACATTGGTTTACAGCGCCCCATTTTGTCACAGACAAAACCAGCGAATAACCTAGAAAACTGAGACAAAGATTCTGTTACAGCTTCGATCATTCCTATTGTTTTTATATTAATCCCTAAAACGTCATGTAAAAAAAATGGAGTAATAGAAAAAGCCGCTGTTGTTGAAATTGCGACTAATAATGTGGATATACCAACAGCTAAAATGCCAGATTTAATAGATCGAAACGAAGCGAAGAAAAGAGACAATGACATTTAATTCGCAGCTCCACGTGGATTATACTCAATTAACTCTATATAAGATACAACCTTTTTTACACATGATGTAGACCTAGCTATATTCACAACAGCATTTAACTCTAATTGTGTTTCTGCGGTACCTAAAATGTATACTATACCATTATATGTTGTTATGTTGAAATTTAAACAATGTATATTACCATCGACAGCCATCGCAGATTTCACTCGAGAAGTTATCCACGAATCTTTTGCTGCAGTGTCAGTAGACTGCATATGTCCAATTTTTATAGCATCTATTACTTCTACTACTTTAGAAATATCTTTCGCTATTGCGACACATTCTGAAGCTTGAGAAGTGTCATCGACAAAACCAACTAGAAGAACTCTAGCATGTTTTACAACTATTTCAACCTTACCTGAGAGTTTTTTGCTCTGAAACTTATTGTTGATTTGTAATTTTATCCAATTATCCAAAACACTTCCAGAGACGCCTTCTCTGTTTCGCATCGAAACACTCGCTACACCTGCGCCTCCACAAATAATTAAAGGGGCACAAGAAGTAAATAACAAACAGAATAGTGCTATTAAGCCCGCACTATACAGAACTTTCTTTAAACACACAAACATCGAACTTCGAACCAAAACGCATTCAATTGTATTACAAAATATCAATAAAAACAAAACATATAAGTCAATACCGCAGATTGGGCAGATTAAAGTATACAGATTAAAAACAGAAGTCGGACGGAGTAATTGATATGAAAGTTTATAAGTTCAAACTTAAAAACATTGACTGATATATGTTTTGCAATGTATCATAGTACATACTTTTGTGAGCTCTAAATTGGATTCTGTTCAAAATATTATTGCGACTTATGGGTACTATGCCGTATTTTTCTTTGCGTGTATAGAGGGAGAAGTAGCACTACTAACAGCAGGCTTCTTGTGTAAATATGGATATTTGTCTTTACCTTATGTCATATTAACAGCTTTTCTCGGGACGGTCATATTTGAACAGTTTGTATATTCTACAGGAAGAGCATATGGTAAAAAAATTATAAAAAAATTTCCTAGTTTTGAAAATAAAGCTAGAAGGGCAATGGCATTCTTAAGAAAGTACAATACAGCATTCATACTTATGTATAGATTTATATATGGTATTAGAAATATTAGCCCATTAGTAATAGGTATGGCTCGCGTTCCAAAATGGAGATATCTCATATTAAATGTTATAGCATCAGCCATATGGGCTAGCTCGGTAGCTCCTCTAGGATATTTATTTGCAAACATCCTAGAAGAAACATCATCAGGCATGCAGATATTCCAGAAGCTCTTATTTGTTATTTTTCTAGGTACAGCGTTATCGTTTATAGCAGCTTATTATCTAAGACAAAGAAACAAAAAGTAGCTCACTACCTACCAAAACAAATCTACAGTACGATCATAACGCAGCATGAGGTCTACGTTGAATGCAGCCTTCCTTAAATATGGCTCAAGCCAATTAAGATATTTCTCATCATTAGCTTCCTCCATGGATGTTTTGTCAATTAGTGCTTGATCGTCGAGTGATATTACATAGCCCCAACCACAATATTCATCAAAATAATTAGTATAGATACAACGCCTAGCTTTAAATATAAAATCTTTCTGTTCCATAGAGATGAATTTACCAACATCAATGCCTTTAAAATTGTTTAGATCATAGTGAGCATCCAATAAGCGTAGTGATGATATGTAAGATGCATACTTGATAATTATGTCTAATCTAGCCTTAAATACAGTATTAAATATATACGGATCATTTCTGATTAATTTAGCTATTGACTGTATATCATAAAAAGAACTATGCAAGGCCCCTAAAATGCAAAAACGTGATGCTGACTTACGAATTTTTTCAAATCTACCTTCAAGCTCATTGATGAAATTTTCCGCTAATTTATTAGTTTTATTCTCATGTAAAACATTAAGCCGTTTAATTCGAGCCCTCATTGAACTTTCTATTTCGCTAAGTTCTTTCTTGCTATCTTCAAGATATGTGTTAAGAAGTTCATACATGGCTATATCGTTAATACAATAATCTTTCTCAGATTTCTTTTTAGTCAAAGTGCTAAGCACTTCTTGCTGCGATAAAAAAAATTCACCTGGCCTATTTTCTTTTATAGATGCTCCAGTATATTTGTTTTTTAAAACCATTAGTCCATTGTCAAGATTAGGTTGAGCTTTTATTCGTTCATCCCTAACGAAAGAATCAAACTCATGCCCAAGCAATGAAATCACAGTCCATTGCGGCAATTGAGAATAAGCTAACCATATACTATAAAGATACGAGCTACGCTTAACCTTATTAGCTAATGAATAATATTTCGCATGATTGCTTGCATAAGAAGACGCTATTGATCCAAACATCGCAACTAAAAATCTTTGAGCATTTGTCATAGCAGAGTTTGATGTAATCCATGGTACTTGAGTGAAAACTAAATCATAACCATCATCATTAACTCCTTGAATAATTGATTTTTCACATATATTATTGTTTCCAAGAGCAGCAAATAGCCAAATAAATGTCTGCAAAAAGTCACATCCCCAAAATCCACAATGATACGTATAACGCAGAGCAAAACAAATATAACCTTTTATATCCTCACTTAAGCCGAAATCACAGAACTTGTCACTGTTAATTCTAGAATCTAGTTTTCTTTCTGAATTTTCACCGTACGCAATGCCCCTGAGCCTCCTTATATTTCTTTTAATTATCTGCAAGACACTTTCATCGCTTGGATATACACCTCTTACAGAACATAAATCATAGCAAAATTGAGCGCTAGTCTGCGGACACATTAAACACAAGCCTGATGCGTATACACCACATGACAAAGCATTTCGTATATCTAGATTGAAATCATAATAATCTTGATCTCCGAACTTATAAAATGGTTTATAATCGTATATTGTAAAACTACAATGTTGTATGTCTGTTTTCATTAATTTACTGTATTCTTCAATTAAACACTGATCTTCTGTTGAAGCTGCGTTGAAATGTATAAGGCCATCCTTTTCTTGCGGACTTTCTAATGACTCAATTTCCTGTTTTACTCTTGTTAGTACCTTAGCTAAATCTTGTCCGATTAATTTACTTACTTCTTTTTCAAAGGCTTGAGCATAAATTCTATTTCCAGATGCACAATTACTCACGTTTTTACTAGATTGCATAGGAAACGCGCAATTGTATGCTAACAAACATGCACATAAAAAACACTTTCTAATCATAACAAAAAACCCAAAATAATTTCATTATATCAGGATTAATGCATTCTTAATATCTTTATAGAAGAAATTGATGAAAATTACATTGAACTGTTTTGCTTCTTACATTGTATTATCTATTAATGTTAGTTGTCTCAAATATAAAAATGGATATATAAAGTAAAAAAATATAAATTTTCTTTCTTCATTCTATTGAATTTGTTTGAAAGATATAGCTTCAGCAATATAGTCTTTAGAAATACTTTCACTATTACTTAAATCTGCTATGGTTCTTGCCACTTTAAGTGTTTTATAAAATCCACGAGCTGATATATTAAATTTATGAGAAAAGTCTAGCAAAAAATTTCTAGCATCGTTTGTAAGCCCGTTTTCAAGATCATTCCCTTTTGCTTCTGCATTTGTAAAAATTTCGCATTTTTTATATCGTTCCGTTTGAATATCTCTTGCTGCGATGACACGTTTCCTAATTATTTCTGAAGTTTCATTGTTTTGTCCTGAATTATACTGTAAATCGAAAAAAGATATTTGTTCTGTAAAAATCTGCAAATCAAATCTATCTAAAAGAGGCCCAGAAATTCTCTGCATATATTCGCGTCCACAATTATGTGTATTTTTGCATTCTTTTCCACTGATTCCGAGGAAACCACACTTACAAGGGTTCATTGCAGCAATTAGTTGTATCCTAGCAGGATACGATACATGGTTATTAGCTCTAGCTATACTTATGTATCCAGTTTCCAATGGCTGCCTTAGAGCCTCTAATGCAGCTCTAGAAAACTCTGGAAGCTCATCTAGAAACAAAACTCCTCTGTGAGCTAATGATATTTCTCCTGGTTGAGCTTTAATACCTCCACCTACTAATGCTACCAATGATGCGGAATGATGAGGCGCTCTGTATGGCCTTTTGGTAATTAAACCGTTTTCTGGAGTTTGATTAATCAAACTGTATATCATAGTTACTTCTAAAGATTCTTCTGAACTTAGCGGAGGAAGAATACTATTTAATCTAGATGCCAACATTGATTTACCAACGCCTGGAGATCCTGACATTAACATGTTATGTCCACCTGCAGCTGCGATTTCTAAACATCTTTTCGCTAAACTTTGCCCTTTTACATCGCTTAGGCATTCATTCCCATAATGCTCTAAATCGCCAGCAATAAGTTCAGGAATTTCTATTGTTTGCCTACCATTCAAATAGTTTATTAGACACATTAAATTATCAGCTGGAATTACAGCGTTATGCCCAACCCACAAAGCTTCGTTAACTACACTTTTGGGGCAAATTAATCCATACCCTAGTGACTTTGCACAAACAGCTGCAGGTAAAACTCCTGAGACAGGTTTTAAACAACCGTCTAGTGCGAGTTCTCCTAACGCGACATAAGTATCTATGCTATTTTGTTCTATTACTCCCATTGAGCATAGCAAAGCTAGTACTATTGGTAAATCGTAATGTCCTCCATCCTTTTGAACATCAGCTGGAGATAAATTCACTGTAATTCTTTTTGCTGGAAAACTAATACCTAATGAATATAGACAGGCTCTAATTCTTTCTCTAGATTCTGCGACAGACTTGTTCGGTAATCCTACTATATTAAATGCAGGCAAGCCATTAAACATTTGTACTTGCACGTCTATGGGTACTGCTTCAACTCCATAAAATGCAACAGTAGTTATTCTTGAGTTCACTTATTTACCTATATGTTCCACTTTGCTAGCAAATGTTATCTACAAAAGGTAAAAATTTTGTTGCATTGTGCATTGCTAATTTTGCAGAAACATCAAATAAATGTTAGAATTAGTTTGATTACTTTTTGGGGTGTTTTATGTCACGAAATTCTAGTCCTTTTTACAAAGCTGTTTCAGATAATGCTGCCGCTATCGATAGTGGTTTAAGGGCGTTCATGCTTAAAGTTTTCAATTATATGGGATTTGGGCTCGCAATTACTGGTGCTGTTGCATTTTTGATATCAACATCTCCAGAACTGTTATCTGTCATGTTATCAATGCACATATTACTATTTTTAGCACAAATAGGGATTTGTTTCTATGTAAGTTTCAGAATAAACAGAATCACAGCATCTACAGCACAATCGTTGTTTTGGACTTTTGCAGTTTTGATGGGAGCATCATTATCCTCTATATTTGTGATTTATACAGGTGAAAGTATAGCAAGTACATTTTTTATAACATCATCTATGTTCTTATCAATGAGTTTATATGGTTATACGACGGGTAAAGATTTATCAAAACTAGGCTCTATTCTGCTGATGGGAGTTATAGGTTTGATTGTCGCTAGTGTAGTTAATTTGTTTATGCAAAATTCAGTATTTTCATTGATTATATCAGGATTAGGTGTGCTAATATTCACAGGTTTAACAGCATATGATGTCCAAAAGATTAAGGCTTTTTATTTCTCAGGAGATGATATAGAAATTTCGAGCAAAAAAGCTATAATTGGAGCGCTAAATTTGTATCTTGATTTTATAAATTTATTTATATACATACTACGCTTTATAGGTATGAGAAAAGATTGAGTTTAAATGGAAGTCTTTTTGTATTCAGCAATATTAGCATTTGTGCAAGGAATTACAGAATTTATTCCTGTTAGTTCTTCTGCACATTTGTTGTTTTTCCGTAAATTTCTAAATATTTGCAACGATCATTCGTTCGACGTTTTTTTAAATTTAGGAACATTGTGTGCAGTTTTGTGCTTTTTCAGGTATGAAACTAAAAAACTAATTTTAGGTGGATTAGATTTCTTATCTTTTAAGCAAACTGAAAATAAATCTTTTTTTTATGATATATTGATCGCAAATATTCCAACTTTTATAATATTTGGAACTGTTGAGTTTTTTTACGGCAAACAAACTGAATCGATATTGCTTTTGGTTATAAGTTTAATATTATTCTCCTTTGTAATTTATTACTGTGACGCTAAATCCGATGCTAATAAAGGTAATTATCCATCTAGAAAAGAATGGGTCTTGATCGGTATAGCCCAAGTTTTTGCGATAGTACCTGGTGTTAGCAGGTTGGGAGTCACTACTGCTGCTTTTCGTTATTTAAAATATGACAGAATATCTTCGTTCAAATACTCGTTAATTTTATCTGTTCCTGCTGTAGCTGGAGCCTGTTTTTTAAAATTTATAAAGTTTATTAAATATCAAAGCTATTCATGTGACTTAGCTCAAATGCTAATTTGTTTATTGATATCTTTTGCAGTAGGTATTGCGACTTTGCGTATTGTTATTAATTTTTTGAAAACTCATACATACTTTGCTTTTGTTGCTTATAGAGTAATTTTTGGTTTACTCATTTTGTTCTTTATGTTCTAATTAAAAGTTGTTTGGAGTCAGTATGGATAATTCCCCTATAATTTTATTATCTGATGTAGTTGTTTTCCCGAATACGGTATTTTCTGTAATGATCGAAGTAGACGTGTCTATCAGAGCAATAGAATATGCTATGGATAAGAACATTAATGTAGTTCTTTCTACTAAACAGACTAATTTTGAAAATGAATTTTCACTAGATAAATCATCATTTTCTATATATGGGGTTGTAGCGAAAATATTGCAAGTTTTGAAGATGCCAAACGGCAAGTTAAAAGTATTATTAGAGTCGTTAGATCGTGTTCGTATTTTAGAAACACAGTTTAACGGGGACTTTCATACTGCTGATTGTTCAGTTCTCGAATCTGTTGTAAAAGCGAAAAGCAAAATCGAAGCATTGCGTCGTACTCTGGTAAACGCTGTAGTTTCTTATAGCGAGTTAACAGACAATATAAAGAAAAATGTTATAGAAAAAATTATGGCAACAGAAGATGCTGCGAATTTAGCTGATATACTACTTGATAACTTAACTTTCCCTATCGATGATAAGCTAAGAATGTTAGGAACAGCTGATGTCGCTGACCGCCTAAGTTATGTTTTAGATTACATTAATAGAGAAATAGCGATTTCAAGTGAAGAAAAAAATATACAAAATAGCTTACAAGAACAAATTGAAAAAAATAATAGAGAATATTATTTAAGAGAACAGTTAAAGGCCATACACAAAGAGTTAGGGCTTGATGGTGAAGATGGCGGAAAATCTGAAATAGAAGAGTTAGAGAGAAGAGGAAAACTTAAAAAATTTACACCTGAAGCTAAAGAAAAATTCGACAGCGAAATTAAGAAACTCAAGATGATGCCGCCAATGTCATCTGAAACAAGCGTAATTCGTGGTTATATCGATTGGTTGCTTGATTTGCCTTGGGGCGAAAAGAGTGTAGAAACGCGTGACATAGTAAATGCTAAAAAAATACTTGATAGAGACCATTTTGGCTTAGAAAAAGTCAAAGAAAGAATCTTAGAATTTTTGGCTGTCCAAAGTCGAGTAAAAAACGTGAAAGGACAGATAATTTGTTTGTTTGGACCTCCAGGTGTTGGGAAAACTTCTTTGGCTAAATCTATCGCAGAGGCCACTGGTAGGAATTATGTGAAAATTTCATTGGGTGGAGTAAGAGATGAGGCGGAAATTCGTGGGCACAGAAGAACGTATGTTAGTGCATTTCCCGGTAAAATAATTTCTGCTTTGAAAAGAGCAAAAACATCAAACGCTTTGATACTTTTAGATGAAATCGATAAGGTTGGCGCAGATTCAAGAGGCGATCCAGAATCAGCTCTTTTAGAGGTATTGGATCCGGAGCAAAATAAAACATTTAGTGATCATTATTTAGAAATAGATTACGATCTATCTGATGTTATGTTTGTCGCTACTACCAATAGTTTAGAGATGAGCCGGCCATTATTAGATAGGTTAGAGATCATAAAATTATCTGGTTATACAGAATTTGAAAAATTTGAAATTGCAAGGAAGTATTTAGTTCCTAAAGTTATGTCTGAAAACGGATTGGAAGAAGATGAGTTTAGTGTATCAGATGATGTTATTTTCAAATTAATCAGGGATTACACAAGAGAAGCTGGTGTTAGAAATTTAGAAAGAGAAATTTTGAATTTAGCAAGAAAATCTGTAAAACAGATAATGGAAAATGAAGAAATAAAGAATGTATCTATTAATTTAGAAAATTTGGAAAAGTATGCTGGGATACAGAAATATACAAGAGATCCTTTAGATGAAACTAGCTTGATAGGTGTTACAAATGGTTTGGCATGGACAGAAGTCGGTGGTGAAACATTATCTGTAGAAGCTGTAACTTTTCCAGGAAAAGGTAAAGTTACTCTTACAGGAAAGCTTGGAGATGTAATGCAGGAATCTATTCAAGCAGCACTTAGTTTAATTAGGTCAAAATCAGAGCAATTCGGTTTGCAAAGTGATTTTTTTGAAAAAAATGATTTTCATATACATGTTCCTGATGGCGCTACACCAAAAGATGGCCCTTCTGCTGGAATCGCTATGGTTACGTCTATAGTTTCTGTTATCACAAATCGTCCTGTTCGTAAGGACATCGCTATGACAGGAGAAATAACATTAAGAGGCAGGGTGTTCCCAATAGGAGGTTTAAAGGAAAAATTACTGGCAGCACATAGGGCTCAAATAAAGACAGTTTTAATTCCAAAAGACAACCAGAAAGATTTAAAAGAAATTCCAGAGAATGTCTTAAGTGATTTAGAGGTAATTGCTGTTTCTCACATTGATGAGGTGTTAAAAATAGCATTGGTATAACATTTAATCGTTAATTAATTATTTTTGGCGACAATATGATTATTGCGATTACGCGTTTTATCTATGTCTTTTAAATTTGCAAGTAATGTACTTGAAACATCAGGTTGTTATTCTACATACAGTGAAGGTGGATTAAGTATATTATATGAGCGTGATTTAGTATTTGGCACGTGCATTTCTATGTTGCTTGAAAAAATAACAATAGATGACACAACGTGTACATATAACAAATCTACTCTTATCAGATATTTGCAAAATGCATATCTCATGAATATTCAGATTTCTTTGTGTTTTTTAGATATTGATAATTTCAAGCAAATTAATGATAGATTCGGGCATTTAACAGGCGATCAAGTCTTAGCAGACCTTTGTTCTGTTATAAAAACAAAAGCAAATAGCAAATTAACATTATTTAGATTCGGTGGTGATGAGTTTGTAATAACCAATATTGAAAATAGTATTGAAGAGTTCTCTAATTCGATAAATGAAATTATTTGTAAATTACATTCGCATACATTTTCAAATGATATAAAAATTAAGATATCATACGGTATCAGCAATTCTGTAGAATCAAAAAATTATATTGATTTAATAGAAAATGCAGATTATGCTATGCGTAAGATGAAATCTACAAGAAAACTTATATAATTTTTTACATATAGAAAAGCATGAAAAAAACAGGTTAAAAACAAAATCGTAGACACATCTATTTAATAAGCCTATAACAATAAATATATAAAACTAAAAATCAGTTACTAACTTATTCAGAATTCTACTATTTCTGTTTTTTTTTATAATCTTCTATAGCAGCTTTTACAGCTTCTTCTGCCAATACAGAACAATGTATTTTCACTGGAGGCAAAGCAAGTTCTTCTGCTATTTCTGTATTTTTTATTTTTACTATATCATCTAAGTTCTTGCCTTGAATCTTTTCAGTAATTAGAGAGCTAGATGCTATTGCAGCCCCACATCCAAACGCTTTAAATTTAGAGTCAACAACGACGCCATCTTCATCTACTTTTATTTGTAATTTTATCATATCGCCACATGCAGGAGCGCCCACAACTGCCGTGCCAACATTTTGATCAGTTTCTTCAAAACTACCAACATTTTTCGGATTTTCGTATAATTCTAAGACTTTTTTCGAATACATAACTCACCTAAATTAACCATTCCAAATAGGGCTCATGTCTCTTAAACGAGAAACTACAGGGACCAATCTTTCTATAAAAATATCAACTTCTTCTTTTGTAGTAAATCGCCCTAAACCAATTCTGATAGAAGAATGCCCGCCTGCCTCTTCGCCTCCAAGTTCTTTTATTACATAAGAGCCCTCAAGAGTTTCAGATGTGCAAGCTGATCCAGAAGAAACAGCAATATCTGTTAGCCCCATCATAATCCCCTCTCCTTCTATGCCTACAAAATTTAAATTTAGATTTCCAGGAATTCTATGTTTTAAGCTACCATTTACAAAAACTTTTGGTAATCGTTTTTGTATTTCTTGTAACATATAATTACGTAATTTTAATATACGCTCTGACTCATTAATCAGCTCTAATTTAGCTATCCTGCATGCCTCTCCCAACCCAACACATAAAGGAGTTGGCAGCGTACCTGAGCGCATGCCTCGTTCTTGTCCTCCACCATCAAATAGTGGCTTTAATCTAATTCTTCGTTGAAATGTTCTCACATATAAAGCGCCGACGCCCTTAGGGCCGTAGATTTTATGACCAGAAATACTTATCAAATCTATATTTTCTATTCCGATATTTTTCATATCGATTTTTCCAATCGCTTGAGCAGCATCTGTATGAAAGATAATTTTATTGTTTTTAGATTTGCAAATTTCTGAAATTCTTTTTATATCTTGAATTACGCCAATTTCATTATTCACAGCCATGATCGAAACAAGTATCACATCATCTGTCAATTCTTGCTGTAATTGGTCTATGTTAATTAAACCATCTCTATCTACATCTAAATACACTACATTATATCCATCAAGTTCTAAAGAATGACAGCATTCTAAAACACATTTATGCTCAATTTTTGATGTAATAATTTTATTTCCATATTCGCGATAAAATTTAGCTGCACCTTTAATGGCAAGGTTGTTAGACTCTGTTGCACCAGATGTAAAGATAATATCTTTTGGAGAATTAGCATATATTATATCTGCAACATATTTCCTAGCTTCTTCCACTGCATTGGCTGCGTTTCTGCCGAAAGAATGACTATATGAATGAGGATTTCCAAAATTTTCTTTAAAAAACGGAAGCATTTTTTCTAACACACGTTCATCACATGGTGTTGTCGATTGATAATCTAAATATATACCATTCATAAGCACCTCCAAATAAGCATGTTCAGAATATCACAAATACATAATGATTACCATTTATTGTTTTGCAGATTGATGATGCCGCAGATTAAAAAATTGAATTTATACAATTGCGTTTTTAACAACAATAATGCTATTATTAACAATGTAAGTATGCCCTATTGGGGTACTGTTTTTAATGCTTGTTTATGAGGTTAATTATGAATGAAATTTCTCTTTTTAATAGTCCATTATTTGTTGGATTTGACAGATTTGAACGTTTGATAGATAGTCTTAATAAAGTTGAGGATTCATATCCACCATATAATATTGAGGTTATAGGTGAAGATGGCTTTCGTATAACTATTGCTTTAGCTGGGTTTAAAGAAAGTGATTTATCTGTTTCGCTAGAAGAAAATAAATTAGTCATTAGAGGAAAACAGCAAGAAGACACAACAGACCGTGTATACATACATCGTGGATTAGCATCTCGCAGATTTATAAAAACTTTTGTGCTTGCTGATAATATAGAAGTTAGAGAAGCTGTATTCGACAATGGATTATTGTATATCAATCTTGAAACAGTAAAACCTACATCAGAACCTAAATTTATAAAGATTAATAAAATAGAATCAGCAGAATGATAGTACAATATTAATGATTGAAAGTTGATTGATTTTAGTATTTGAGTGTGGCTAATTCGTTTTCTGATATCAGGAGTTGTATATTCTTAGTTGTTTGTTATTTAACTGCAAGATTAAATTAATGATTAAAATAGCAAATCTTTAATAGAATAATTATCTTTGCCTGATGATAAATCTGAGTCTTCGTATGTTACACAAGGTTGAATACGCAGGTATTTTGATAAAATGATTCCGCGAGTTAGCCAACATGTATTTGGCGTAGTTTCTATTATACACATATGGCCGTCTATTTGTGGTTCTCTATCTGTAACTACGTACGCTATTTTCGAATTTTGGTCTACGATATCTATATTCGATGCAGTCAAGCAAATTCTAGGTTCATAATTTTTACAGAAACAATTTCCAAAATACACATCTAAATCTAATTTTTGATGTATTCTGGCTATATTCCTGTCTGTTAGTTCTGGCTCTACTACGTAATAAAATTCTTTTCCATTTCCATCTTTTGTATGTTTTTTGTCTATACCTAATGTTATAAACGGAATATGTCCACAAATCACACCATATTCTCCTTCTTCGCCTGAATTCTGACTTTTAGATGGTGATGGCAGCCTAAAATTAACTGAGACAAAGTCTGCTAAAGCATGTTTGATTATATCTATATTTTCTTTTGTTTTTTGCTTCACATAAATATTTTTTTGAATTGCTACATTTTTGCTTATTGTCCCGCAAATTACACCGATCACACATATAGCTATAGCAATTTCTAAAAGGATAAAACCGTATTTTGATGATCTCAACAGACGAAGTTTCATTTCGTCGTATCGACTATTACGTCCAAGAAATTATATTCATCTTTGTTATTACCTGGTTCTATTTTTTCACTTTTAATATTGACTTTATTCTTACTTATTCCTGTATGAGGCATTGTAGCAACATACATAGTAACATTTTGAGAACTATTAGCTGGTAGTACAAAATCAGATGGGAAAACACTCACTATATCTCTTCCATCTGGTCTAATTTCTACAGCTACGTCAGATTTAGATATATTCTTTATAGTGATATTTTCAGATTGTTTCTTAAGAGTAAGTATTAGATCTTTTGGCTTTACTATTTCTATATTCCCATGTAAATCATTATTTTGCACGTTACCATAGCACTGCATGTATACGCAACTAAAACAAAAAACAGCAGCTAAAGTTCTACATAGATACGCGGGCATTTTCTTAGTCATTATTCAAATCCTGTCTTGTTTGTATTCATTATTGTAATATAAAAAAGTTTAGCATAGATAAATATTCATGTTTTTTGTATAATATTCTGTATTTTTATCGGTTACTGTGAGATTATTTAAAAAAACAAGAAAAAAAATCACTAAGTCAGAAACATTCATAAAACTTACTTCTAAATGTGCTGCCAAACTTATGAGGTTCTGTTTTGTTACAACAAAGTGGGAAACAATCGGATTAGAACACGTTGATTCTTATGTTATGTCTAATCGCGGATTGCTAATGGCGCTTTGGCACGATAGACTTATGACAGCTCCTTGTGCTTGGAAATGGATTAAACCGCTTCATGTACTTGCCTCTGAACATAATGATGGAAGGTTAATTGCTAAAACAGTCGAAAATTTGAATATGATACCTGTGTATGGTTCGACTGGTAAATGCTCAGTTAAATCTATCAGGGAAATGATAGATTTGTGCAATTCTGGACAATGCTTGGCGATTATTCCAGATGGGCCAAGAGGACCAAGGCATGTTGTATCTGATGGAATAGTAACAATTTCAAAAATGACAAAAACAGACATTATTCCGTTTTCTTGCTGCGTAAAAAATTTCAAAAAATGTAAATCATGGGACGAATTTATTATCGCCTATCCATTTAATAAAGGTGTAATAATTTGTGGCGAACCTATAAAATATAATGATATCAAAGATATCGATATCGAAACAGTAAAAACTATGATAAAAGAAGAGATAAATAAATTATCTCAAATTGCGTACGAGAAATTACAGGAATTATAATGTTGAAGCTATACAGAATATTATGGGGAATATTTTATCCGATCACCAAAATAATAATATCAATTAGAATAAGATTAGGAAAAGAAGATAGTATAAGATTTAAAGAAAAATTTGCAGAACCATCAATAAAAAATAATTACAAAAATATCATATGGGTTCATGCGGTTAGTGTAGGAGAAGTACTCTCAGCTATAACTTTTATAGAAAGATTCCAGAAAGATATTTCAGATGATTACACATTCTTATTAACTACGTGTACTACATCTTCTAGAGATGTAGTAAACAAAAAAAAATTGAAAAATGTAATACACCAGTTTGCCCCGTTAGATCATG
>CAYLKK010000004.1:0-17163 GCA_964384495.1 uncultured Alphaproteobacteria bacterium | reverse complement strand
CGCTTTGCTAGCTTCTTAAGAAAATTTAGAACCAAATACGCTACAAACTGATAGCACAAACGATGCACAAAATAGGATTCTTGCGAAAGTCAAAATCATGTATTTTTAGATACTGATTATCAGGACGACGGAAGCGCCTAAAATTACTTTCGCAAGAGGGTTAATAATGTTACCTTAAAATTCATTTTTATACTCAGCAAAAATTAACGTTTTATTAATACTTAATATAGGCGCAGTTTTTGTCAAAAACAAGAGAAATTGCAAAAATAAGATAAGGTCGCAACTTTTATTAAAATTTTAAATAAATATTATTACGCCGAATTAAGCATACATGCATTCCTTAATGCTTAGTACGCGTTTTGAGCTGTATTGCGAAAATTTCGGAAAAAATGTATATTCAATAGAATTGATTATTAGATGAATGTTATGGCTCCTCATGTAATTGTTTTTGGAAATGAAAAAGGTGGTACTGGAAAATCTACGTTAGCTATGCACATTGTCGTGTTCCTTATGAACTCTGGGTATAAAGTCGCTACGATAGATTTAGATGCTAGACAGGGTACGCTTTCTAGGTACATTGAGAATAGAGGTGAGTCAGCTGTAAAATTAACAATGCCAAACCATAAAGCAATATTTTTAAGTGATTTAGAGTCGAAAACTGAATCGATAAAAGTTGAGGAAAATATTTTTTTGGAAACAATAAAAGAAAATTCTGATTGCGATTTTATAATAATTGATACGCCTGGGACGAATACGTTTCTCTCTCGTTTGGGGCATTCGTACGCCGATACATTGGTTACTCCAATGAATGATAGCTTCATAGATCTTGATATGCTCGCAAAGGTAGATGCAAGTGATTTAAATAACATAAGGCCTAGTACTTATGCAGAAATGGTTTGGTCTCAGCGTATAGAAAGGGCGAAAAGGCGTTGTCAGCCAACGGATTGGATAGTTGTTAGAAACAGATTAAGCAATCTTTTAAATAAAAATAAAAAAGATATAAATGATGTGCTAGAAAAATTTTCTAAGAGAATCGGATTCCGGCTTGGTGCTGGATTTTGTGAACGTGTTATTTTTAAAGAATTATTCTTAAAAGGCATGACATTGCTTGATATATCTGATGACAACAGAATGAGTCTTTCTCACGTAGCAGCCAGACAAGAATTGCGAGATTTAATAAAACTGTTAAATTTGAAACAGCTTAGTAATCCTCCATCTAACAAACAAAATGTGTAAGAGTCATATAATATGTTACTTGTAGTTAGTCGTTAGTATCATGCTAAATGTGGATTTGCGACATTTTCTCTAATCATTTGTGTCTATTTTTTTATGTAAAGTAATTTGGTGTGATATAAATAAAAATACATAAGTGTTTAATAAATCATTAAATAAGTCAGTGATATATTTTAGAAAAATGTTTATATTCTTTGCATAATGTGATATAGATACGTCTGTTTGTGATTTCAGAGGGGACTTTATGTTTCAAGTTAGAATCCATGGGAGAGGCGGGCAAGGCGTTGTTACCGCTGCCGAAATGTTGTCAATTGCTGCATTTATGGAAAAAAAATACGCACAGGCGTTCCCAAGTTTCGGGTCAGAAAGAATGGGAGCTCCAGTTGTTTCTTTCTGTCGAATATCTGATAGTGTTATTCGGTTGAGAGAGCCTATTGAAGAGCCAGACGCTGTAATAATTCAAGACTCGACTTTAATAGGTATAGTTGAGGTCTTCGGTGGGCTAAAACCAGGTGGAATTGCTATTTTGAATTCAAACAAAAAATCTTCAGAAATACCAAATGTACCCAATGGTATAAAGTTTATAACAATTCCGGCAGCAGAAATTGCTGTAAAACATGTCGGAAGACCTATCCCAAATGCAGTGTTATTAGGTGCTTTTGCTGCTATTACAAGATCTATAGGTATAGAGTCTGTATTTGGTGCTATACGCCAAAAATTTAAAGGCGAAATTTGCGAAAAAAATATAGCTGCAGCAACTGAAGCTTATGAAACAGTTAATAAGTATATGGAGGAAATATGTTAAATCAATTAGAAGGATCTCAGGCAGTAGCTCAAGCTGTAGCTTTGTGTCGTCCTCAAGTGGTTTGCGCTTATCCGATTACTCCGCAAACACATATTGTTGAAGGTGTTGGGGAATTAGTCCATTCTGGTGCTTTAAAAAATTGTGAGTTTGTCAATGTTGAGTCTGAATTTGCTGCGCTCAGTGTTGCTATAGGTTCTAGTGCTGCAGGTGTAAGAAGTTATACTGCGACATCTAGTCAGGGACTTTTGTATATGATTGAAGCTGTCTATAATGCGTCTGGTTTAAAATTGCCTATAGTTATGACACTTGGAAACAGAGCTATAGGCTCTCCTATTAATATATGGAATGATCACACAGATGCAATGGCAGTAAGGGATGCTGGCTGGATTATGCTTTTTGCGGAAGATAACCGAGAGGCTGTGGATTTGCATATACAAGCATTTTTGATCGCTGAGAAAACAAAAATTCCAGTTATGGTTTGCGTGGATGGATTTATTTTAACTCATGCGTACGAATCAATAGATATTCCTACGCAAGAGCAAGTTGATGAGTACCTTCCGGAATTCCAGTGCGCTCATAAATTAGATGTTAATAAACCATGTGCGATAGGGGCTATGGTCCCTCCGGATAAATTCACTGAAGTTCGTGTAATTTCTCATAATGCTCAGTTTGATGCAATAACTATAATCGATGAAGCTTCGAAAAAATTCGATAATATTTTTGGTAGAAAAACTGGCGGTTTGATAAGAAGCTATAATATGGGAAATGCAGACAAGGTAATTGTTTGCATGGGGTCAATTGCTGGTACTATAAAAGATGCAATAGACGAGCTAAAACATGAAAATGGTATTAATGTCGGCTGTTTATCAATAATATCATATAGGCCTTTCCCTGAAAAAGAGATTTTTGATGCACTTAAGGCGAAGAAAGAAGTAATTGTTTTTGAAAAAGCTTTTGCTATAGGTAAGCGAGGCGTTTTAGGTGATGAAATAAAAATTTGTTTAGAAAATACTGATTGTGTTGTAAAAAATGTTGTAGCTGGGCTTGGCGGAAGATCTATAACAAAAAATCAGATAAAATCAATTCTTACCGGTGAAGAATTGCAGGATTTTTCGTTTCTCGCATTAGATGAAAGTTTAGTAAATTCTAACGCTATTTAGGAGAATTGTAATGTCTGTAAAAACGATAGGAAATAGATTGAATTCTTGTGATAATTGCGTGCAAGCATGTGAAAATAGACCAAATACTCTAGCCGGTGGTCACAGAGCTTGTCAGGGTTGCGGTGAAGCATTGGCAGCAAGAGTTGCAATAGATGCAGCTTATAAATCTGCTAATGGGAAAATAGTAGTTGTTAATGCAACTGGTTGTTTGGAAGTTTTTTCATGTTCGTTCCCTGAAAATTCATGGGGTGTTCCATGGGTGCACTCTTTATTTGGAAATGCGCCAGCTGTAGCGACTGGTGTGGCGGCTGGTTTCAGAATGAAGGGTGAAACCGATGTTAGGATTATCGCGCAAGGTGGCGATGGCAGTACTGCTGATATAGGTTTTGCTTGCTTGTCAGGTATGTTCGAGCGTAATGATGATGTTTTGTTCATTTGTTACGATAATCAGGCATATATGAACACTGGCGTACAAAGATCTAGTGCTACTCCTCCTTTCGCAAGAACTGCGACGACGTTACCAGTCCCAAAAGCTGACTATTTCGGAAGTGATATAAAAACCGGAAAAAATGTTCCAGAAATAGCTATGGCTCACAATATTCCTTACGTAGCTACAGCTAGCGTAGGTGATATTAGAGATTTAGAGAGAAAAGTAGCGAAAGCTGTAAATATACGAGGAGCGAGATATATACATGTTCATGTTCCTTGTCCTTTAGGTTGGGGCTTTGCTTCTAATGAGACGATATCAATAGCTAGATCTGCAATAAGGTGTGGGTTGTTCCCACTTTTTGAAGCAGAAAACGGAAAGTTTACGGGATCCACAGAAATAGACGAAGTTATTCCTGTGGAACAATATTTAAAAACGCAAAAAAGATTCGCTCATGCATTTCCTAAAGGAATCCCTAATGAAGAGGTCATTAAAGCATATCAATCTATCGCTGATCAAAATATCGCAAAGTATAATTTAAAATTAGAAGAATTTAACGGAGGCTCTAATGTCTAAAAATCCTTTTGCTATTACGCTTGATCCAAAATTAAGCTTGAATAACAAAACAGGTAGCTGGCGAAATAAAAAACCAATGTATGTAAAAAGAATTCCTCCATGTAATATGACATGTCCGGCTGGGAATAATGTTCAAGCATGGCTATCTAAAGTACAGGAAGGCGATATTCGTGGAGCTTGGGAAGAAGTGGTAAAGAATAATCCATTTCCAGCTGTGATTGGTAGAGTTTGTTATCATCCTTGCGAATTGACATGTAATCGGAATCATCTTGACTCGCCTGTAAACATAAATTTAGTAGAGAAATATATTGGTGATTTTGCTATAAAAAATAATTGGAAATTTGATTTTTCTAAATCAGTTCAGACTGGTAAAAATGTACTTATTATCGGATCTGGGCCTGCTGGGTTAACGGCTGCGTTTTTCTTGAGAAAATGTGGGCATAGTGTAACGGTTTTTGAGGAGAAGTCGAAACCTGGCGGAATGCTAAGGTATGGAATTCCAAGTTATAGATTATCTAGAGATATCTTAGATTCTGAGATTAATAGAATTATTAATACTGGAATTGATCTACAATTAAATAAGAATGTATCAGACTTGAAAGATTATGAATCAAAGTATGATGCTATTTTTATAGCGACTGGAGCTCATGTGGCGTCGAAAGCTGACATTCAGAACAATGGCAATACAGTTTACGATGCGGTAGATTTACTTAGAAAGCTAGAAGACGATGGTCGGAGCAGTGTTAATTTAGGTGATAACGTAATTGTTTATGGTGGAGGGAATACCGCTATAGATGTCGCTAGAACTGCTATTAGATTGGGATGTAGAAATGTAAAAATAGTCTACAGAAGAGAACTGGAGCAAATGGCTGCCCATAAAACAGAAGTTGAAGAAGCTTTGCAAGAAGGGGTTCAAATCTTGTATATGCGTTCGATTTCTTCAATTAAACCAGATAGCGTAATTGTCGATATTTTAGAATTGGGTTCGAATGGTGAATATCAAGAATCTGGTAGGATGGAAGAAATTACAGCTAGTTCTGTAGTTTTTGCGATTGGACAGTCTGTAGATGCTGGGTTCTTAGAGAAATATGATGATATAGAAGTATCAAACAAAGGTGTAATAACAGTTGATGATAATTTTATGACAGGACATGCTGGTATGTTTGCTGGAGGTGATGTTATCCCTTCTCAAAGAACGGTTACAACTGCAATTGGACACGGCAAAAAAGCGGCTAGATGCATAGATGCGTTTTTGAATGGAAAGAAGTACATTCCATGTGAAAAAAATGAAGTTATTACATTTAAAAAAATGAACTTTAATTACTATAAAAAAGTTGAAGGGAAAGAGCGTGGATTATTTACTAGCGATTCTTTCGAAGAGCATGGAATAAATCTTTCAGATCAAGAGGTAATTTTTGAGTCTCAAAGATGTATGAGTTGTGGTAATTGTATGTCTTGTGATAATTGTTATGGTATGTGTCCTGATGGAGCAATAAAAAAAGATAATTTTGGTCTAACAATAGATTATGATTACTGCAAGGGTTGTGGTATTTGCGAAAAAGAATGCCCTTGTGGTGCGATTAAAATGGTTGAAGAGGAAAAGTAGTTGGCACTAATTTACATGGCTTTAATAGTTATAAGTGCTTTTGCATTAGCTTTTTTGTATTCTATGTTCTGTGCAAAAAATCGTAGTAAAGATGTGTACGTGTTTGAATGTGGAATAAAAAGGATGCAACGAATTGGGAAAATAGCTGCTTCATATAAGGCAGACTTATTCCCCATCGTATCTTTTCTAGTTTTTGATGCTATATTTATATTTCTGTTAGCGTTTGTGTTTTGCAATAATAGTTTGAAGTTATATTGTATTTCTAATTTGCTAACAATCATGATTTTTCCTATAATCGGTTTTATCTTTATTCTAGTTAAGAAAACGAAATAAAGTGAATAATTTTTTTTGTAGTAAGTTGGAATATTTTAATAATTGGGCTCAAGCTAATTCACTTTGGCCATTGATGTTTGGCTTATCTTGTTGCGCTATAGAGATGATGCAAACTGCCGCTCCAAGATATGATTTAGATAGATTTGGTTCAGTATTTCGTGCTAGCCCTAGACAGGCAGATTTGCTTATAGTTTCAGGTACTGTAACTAAAAAGATGGAGCCTGTTCTGTTAGAAATTTATAATCAAATGCCTTCTCCTAAATATGTAATAGCTATGGGTATATGTGCGATAAGTGGAGGTTTATTCAGCGAATATGATTCAGTCGTTAATGGGGTAGACTCAATTATTCCTGTAGATGTTTATGTGCCTGGTTGCCCTCCGTCTCCAGAGGCATTGCTAGATGCAATATTTGAAATAAGAAGTAATATTCAAAATAAGAACAATGAACGACCTTTCAAATGTAATTGATATAATAAACTCTTCTTTGGGTAGAAAAGTTAAGGATGCTATTTTAGTCATAGATAATCGTATTTTAGTAGATAAGTCGGCCTTGTTGCGTTGTTTAATAGTTCTTAAGCACAAACTTGGGTTTTCGCAATTACTAGATCTGACTGCTGTTGATAACTCCGATTTAGAATATATGGATTCTAATATACATAGATTTTCGCTATTTTATGTGTTGAGAAATTATAAAGAAAATAGTACTTTGGTCATAGAAAGTAGAGTTACCCAAAATGAAAAAGCTAATTCAATCATGGAGGTTTATAGCAATGCTGATTGGTATGAGCGTGAAGTGTATGAAATGTTCGGAATTGCATTTAAGAAGCATCTAAACTTAAGACCGTTATTAAGACATGATGTTTTCGATGTATTTCCTCTAAAAAAACATAGGTAAGTGTTTCGATGCAATTTGTTCTTATAGATACAGAAGATAAGTTAGTAGATGTTTGTTCTAGTATAAATACTGGGATAATTGCTATTGATACTGAATTTGTTCGTACAAAAAGCAATGAGCCGATTCTATGTTTAGTGCAAATTGCATTTAAGGATTTTAAATATATTATCGATACTTTGGCGATAGAGAATATCTCCAGTCTTTCTAGAATATTGTCAGATAAAAATGTAAAAAAAATTTTTCATGCATGTCAGCAGGATATAGAGGTTTTAGCTAGTTATGATATTTTTATCGAAAATATATTTGATACACAGGTTGCTGAAATGTTTATATCTCATGAGAAACCTGCAAGTTACGATAATTTAGTTCAGAAGTATGCAAAGATAAAATTGCCTAAGTTATACACGACTAGCGATTGGCAAAGGAGACCTCTTTCAGAAGGGCAGTTAAATTATGCGATTAATGATGTAAATTATCTGTATAACATATACGAAAGACAGGTAGAAAAGTTAAAAGAGTTGAGTCGTGAAAATTGGCTTGATGAGGAGCATGCAAATATTTTAGATGTATGCATTTCTTACAATCGAGAGAATTTTTTTGATACCACGAATTTTACTGAAGCTGGAGTTAGTCTTTTAAACGAAATGATTGTTTGGAGGGATAAGAAGGCTTATAAATTAAATGTATCTCCAACTAAAATAATAAAAAATGATATTTTTATTTCAATAATAAAAAACGGGAGATTCCGCTTATCGCAAATGAGAAAATCTAGACTTTACGAAGCTAAAATATATAAAGAATTTATAAAATTTGTTGATCATTCTGAATTTATAAAAAAGAGTTTGTATATTCATAAAAAGCAAGCAGTACCAGCTAACATCTTGCAATTTTTAAAGGTAGCGATAAATATAATAGCTCAAGAAAAAAATATCAATAGTGATTTGCTAGCTACCAAGGAAGTATTGGAAGACTTTTTAATTACTAAAGAAAATTCCATCGTTTTGAAAACATGGAGAAAACATGTGTGCGGAGACATGTTGTTTGATGTGTGTTCTGGGAAAAACTTTATAAAATTAGAAAATGAAAATTTAAGGATATGCTATGAGTAATATTTTGGCAGTAAAAGGTGAATTAAAATCTAGTGAATTTTCTATCAATAAAAATGGATCCATAGTGACAAAAAAATATGAGAATGATACATCTAGTTTGTTAGTTCAAAATATGTGTGATTTTCTCGCATCTAAAAATTTAACATTGAATGATTTAGCTCAGATAATAGTTAGTTCTGGCCCGGGATCGTTTACTGCAATTCGTGCGATAATGAGTACGGCTAAATGTTTTGATTCTGTATTCAATATTCCTGTAAAAGTTGTTTCTATTTTTGATTTATTTGAAAAAAAATATGAAAATGAAATACAAAATAAAAATATTTGCATAATTGTTAATGGGAATCTCTCAGGTGAAGTATTCATGAAGAAAATATATACTAATGGTTGTTTTTTCTATAGTGTAATAAGTATAGATGATGTATCAGTTAGTATCTCAGATGTAGATTATGTGTTTTCTAGTGTTTATATTCAGGAAAAATTTGAATATATCTTTGATATAGAAATTTTAGATACTTCAAGTTTATTGGCTGTATCTGATTGTTTAATGTCAAATAAATGCTTGAAACCAGAAAAAATTGAACCTTTTTATTTTAAAGATATTTATGAAGATAAAACAAAGACAATCTCAAAACATCGAAATTGTTGACGCAAATATTGATTGTATTGATAGACTAATAAAAATGTATTTTGCATGCTTTACATATACCTATGGTTGTTCTTTTTTTAAAAGTGTACTTGACGGAGGTTGTGGTTTCTGTTATATATTGAGATGTTTTCACAATGATTGTGGATTTATTTGTGGTTGTTTTGTTTATGATGAGATTCATATCTTAAATATATGTATATTAGAGAAGTATAGAGGGCGCGGATTTGCATCTTTTCTTTTAGGAAAGGTGTTCGATTTGGCTGTTGATAAAGGGGTTAGATCTGTAATTTTAGAAGTTTCAGTCGAGAATTCTTCTGCTATACGTTTGTATGAAAAGAACGGTTTTAAACGAATAGGACTGAGACGCGGTTATTATAGGGATAGAGAGAAAACGATAGATGCATATGTTTATGAAATGAGTATATTGTAAGTTTTGGTTTTGTGGTTGTAGTGTTATGAAAGATATTCAGAATAGTTTGAGAAGTCATATCGTAAATAGCTCTGGCGTTTTCGAAGATTTTACTGGTGGTGATATTATGGGGTATACAGTAGAAATCGTTACGTCTTATTTGACTAGAAATAAAGTGGAAGCAGATGAAATAATTAAGATTATAGAGGATGTGTATAATTCTGTTTCAGACATCGAAGACAGTTTGAGACAGAAGGCTGTAAAAGTAAAGCCAGCAGTTGCTGTCCAAGAGTCTGTATTTGATGACTATATTATTTGTTTAGAAGACGGTAGAAGATTAAAAACATTGAAAAAACACCTAAAGGCAGTATACAATATGACACCAGAAGAGTATAGGCAAAAGTGGGGATTGCCATCAAATTATCCGATGGTTGCTCCTGCGTACGCTCATGTGCGTAGTACATTAGCTAAAGCTAGCGGGTTAGGTAAAGGTAGAAAAAAATAGGTTATGTATCCTGAGTTTAAGGTATTTATTAAGAATTATGGCTGTCAGATGAATGTATACGATTCATCTAGGATGTTAGATTTTTTTATTGAAAAAGGAGGATGCCTAGTTTCTAGTTATTCTGAAGCGAATGTAGTTATACTAAATACGTGCGAAATTCGAGAAAAAGCAGAAGAAAAACTATTTTCAGATTTAGGTCGAATTAAAGAATTTAAAGATAAAGCGATAGCGCATGGCTTAGATTACATAATAGTAGTTGCTGGGTGTGTAGCTCAACTTAGAAAGGGACAGATAGCTAAGAGAAGCAAGTGTGTAGACGTTATTTTGGGGCCTCAAATGGTTCAGCATGTATATGATAGCGTTTATCGTGTTCACTCCACAAAGATTGATAAAAGAACCCCTATTGTTCTTACAGATTTTAATAGCATAGAAAAATTTGAAAAATTTCCACAAATTACATCAAATACACAATCAGCGTTTGTAACGATTCAGGAAGGATGTGATAATTTTTGCTCATATTGTGTAGTACCTCATACTAGAGGGCGTGAGTGTTCTCGGCCATTCAAGGACATAATTAATGAAATAGATACGTTAACTAGCCGCGAAGTAAAAGAAATTACGTTGCTAGGGCAGAACGTAAATTCATACCATGATATTGATAGTAATGTTAATTTCAGTACACTCATCAAAAAAATATACGATAAGTGTAATTTAAAAATGTTGCGATTTGCAACGTCTAATCCTCATGATATGAGAGATGAAATAGTCGATCTTTTTCGTGATGTTCCAATTTTAATGCCATTTTTGCACCTACCAGTACAATCCGGCTCCAACAAAATTTTAGAATTAATGAATAGAAAATATTCTATAGAAAAATACAAAGAAATAATTGAAAAAATTAAAAACATACAGCCAGATATGGCGTTTTCTTCTGATTTTATTGTAGGTTTCCCAGGAGAAACTGATGATGATTTCCAAAAAACTTTAGATATAGTAAATTATGTCTCTTATGCTCAGGCTTATTCGTTTAAATACAGCCCTAGACCAAATACTAAAGCTGCATATATGGATAATCAAATAGATGAAAAAATCAAAGAAGAAAGGCTTGCGATATTACAAGACTTAATTAACAGAAAACAAAACGAATTTAATCAAAATAGTGTTGGTAACGTTGTAGATGTTTTGTTGTTAAAAAACGGCAGGCATAAAGGGCAGTTAGTAGGAAGAACCCCTCATTATCAGGCAATAGCTATAGATTGCTGTGACGCTAGTAGTATAGGCGATATAGTAAAAGCAAAAATTGAGTCTGTAGCTTCTCATAGTTTAATTGGTAGGTTAGCAAATGACTAATTTCACTGTTTTATGTGACGCAAACATAGAAAATTTTGCTATTGATACTCAAGATGATTTTGTATTTAAAGATGAAATAAAAGTCCAAGAATTGAAGCAATTAGTAAATACTGCGATTTCTTCTGCTATGGAGTTTGTTAAGCTAGACAAAAGCAAAACAGAGGTTAGTGTATTGTTTACAGATAGTATATTCATAAGAGATTTGAATAAAACTTACAGGTCTGTAGATAAGCCGACAAATGTACTATCTTTTCCTAGCCAAAAAATTGAAAAAACTCTTGGTGATATAATTTTGTGCTTAGAGGTAATTTTTAATGAGGCTGTGGAACAACAAAAAACATTTCAAGATCACTTTATGCATTTAGTAGTTCATGGTTTCTTGCATCTTGCTGGATACGATCATGTTAATGATGCAGATGCAGAAATGATGGAACAATTGGAAATAGATATATTGAAGAGAGTGGGAATCAATAATCCATATTTATAATAAGAGGAGTTTAAAGTGAAGTTCTTGAATATTTTCGAAAAAAATCATAAAAACAATACTGAAGAATTGCGAGATAAAATTGAGGATTTGATAGAGGAATCTGAAGAAGCAGATAACATAGACGCAGAAGATAAGCTTGATATAGGAGAGCTTTCTCTTGTGTCGAATGTATTAAAATTAAGAGATTTAACTGTAAAAGATATTATGATACCTAGGGCTGAAATTGTTTCTGCTACAGAGGATGCGACTTTAGCTGATTTTATAGAAATATTTTCCAAGAGTGGGTATTCTCAAATTCCTGTATATTCTGATACTTTGGATAATGTTGTTGGTGTAGTTCGAATCAGGGATTTTATTCCATATACAACGAATTCGAAGGTTTTTGAGTTAAAAGATATATTGCGTGAAGTTTCTTTTATTGTCCCTAGCTTACAGCTACTAGAGTTGTTGATAGAAATGAGGACATCCAAGATGCATATGGCTCTCGTTGTTGATGAATTCGGTGGTGTAGATGGGTTGGTTACGCTAGAAGATGTCGTTAGCAAAATTGTTGGCGAAATTAACAGCCACCAAATACTTCCAAAGTTTGAATATAGGTCCGATGGATCATTCTTAATTGATGCTAGGTATTCATTGGCTTCTTGTTCTGAAAAATTAGATATTGATTTACTTGCGCCATTTATTGAAAATGAAGATGAGTCATTAGATATAGATACTGTAGGTGGCTTAGTAGTTTATATAGCAGGAAGGGTGCCTAAAAATGGTGAGATTGTAGAGCATCCATCGAATATTGAATTTGAGATAGCTGATTCAGACCCAAGAAAAATAAAACAGTTAATACTTAGGTATAAATAGTTAGCACAATGAAAGTAGTATTTATAAGCAAATCTGGAGAAAAACGTGAGGTTGAGTTTTCTTCTGGACAGACGCTTTTATCTGTCGCAGAAAAAAATGGCATTATAATAAATAGTATGTGTGAAGGAAATGGAGTTTGCGGCGGATGCCATGTAATTATAAAAGACTCTTCAAAAATATCAGAAATATCAAATAAAGAGGAAGATGGTTTAGATATGGCAAGAAATATAACACCACATTCTCGACTTGCGTGTCAGGTAATTCTTTCTGAAGAATCTAATGGTCTCGAGGTTTTTCTGACATAAGTAATATAACAATATAGGTATATCGAAATAGAGAAACTTAGCTAAAGCTTTAGAGTCAAAAAGCGCTAAGTTTCCAATTTTCTATGCTATTATATATGTCATCAGTTAGCTGGATTTTGCAATAGTATAATGTATTATTTTAACATCCTTAATATACAAACAAATTTAATTCACATACTATCGCAATCCTTAATCCTCTCTGATATTTTTACAGAATTCTTTAATCTGTAAATTTAGTTTTTCGTTTGATTCCGTAAAGTTAATTAGCGATCTAATATTATCCGAGCTTGTGTTATCCATAGCCATATATTTTCTATCTAAATGAATATTAAATCTATAGTAATTTATCTTTTTATCAATTGAATTAGATTGGACTAACTGATCTATTATGTATTGTGTTATGTAATTTGGAGAACTAACAGCTATATCAGAGACTGTGGTAGCCCATTCTAATAAATTGTCACCTGAATAACTATCTCCGTAAACTATATTAGCTTGTTCACTGTACCCTGTTCCAATTGATACTAAATTGATTACATCTGCATCTTTGTAAGTTTTTACGCTTTCAGCAAGTGCGCATAATGACGGATTATTTGCTACAAGTCCTCCATCTGCAACAAATATGCCTCCTTTCGCCTCGTATATATCTCTATAAGATTGCATGTAATATGGTTCGAAATATGTAGGTGCAGCTGTAGTTGCCATACATACGTCAGAGATAAAATAATCATCAGCTTCGCTTAGTTTGGCTTTTCTCGATTTGAAAAAAATTGGTTTTTGATTATTCAAATTTAATCCTGTGCATATTAGATCTTTATTGGTTTCTGATAACCTTTTTTCTGCAAAAAGCGTATTAAACAAATCTCTACGTCCATTTGAGTAATATTTTGGAGTTTTTAAACCGCAGGTTAAATAGTTGGACCAAGTTTGTTTAAACATATTTGCTCCATCTGTAATAAACATGTTTTGCATATCTTCAGATGACATACCATTTTCAAAACTATAGCTTGATGCTAGGACTCCTCCGATAGATGTGCCGGCAAACATATCTCCTAAATTTCGTATTGTCGTATAATCTGTAAGTTCTTCTTCTATTGCCTTACATATAGTCGCAGGAATAACTCCACGGATTCCACCTCCATCAAATGAAAAGATAGTTTTAGAACTGTTTGTTGGCGATTGTAATGGTGTAGGTGTTCGGGTAAGGTCTTTTATTAATGATCTGTCTATACCTACATGTTTCTTATGTATTCGTTTGACTTTACGATCGTCTTGCATATGTTCTTGAATAAATGGAGTCGTTGAATTACAGCGTCTTTTATCTTCTCTTGGGCTCATTGTCACTTCTGGGAGTAAGCGCAAAGATGACGAATGCTGTAGTTTTAATTCCTCTCGCATACACTCAGTCTGTGTAGAACATAGAACGAGTAGCATGCATATATTTTTTTCTGTAGATGATATAACGTTATGTAATACCATAATAAAATCCTCCTAGTTTAAACTAAAATAATATCAATGATCTGTTAAGATTTGGTTAAATGTACAGTATTTTCTTTTCGAAGATAGGTATTAAAGCAATTACTCAGTTCGGATTCTGCTTTTAATCTTCCCTTGTTAAGGTTATTACGTTAGTTGTAGTTTCTGTTTTAATATATGGCGTATACTGTATATTTAAGTATATAGCGTTTTCTTATGCATATTTATCATGCATTCAGTTTGCAATACTGCCAATAATGGTAGTTTACGTTGACAATGCAGCTATTAAATTAGCAAAAGCAAAAATAAATTAATTAGCAAATAAGTGATTGTATGCAAGCTTTGCCTTCATTTGCAATTCTATCTTTATAATTTTTATTATACTGACAGCATAGTACTTTTATAATGTGTTTAATAAATATACAAAGTAAGATAAGTACAGTTACCTATGTCTTTTTTTTTAACATTTTTCTTGCCAGTTTATATATATTAAATTTACGGAATGCCAGTGCAGTATATATGAAAAAACAGCCCGAATTAATCAGGCTGTTTTTTGATGAAGGTCGCAAAATCAGAAGGTCACTCTCTTCTACTTGTTATCAACGACCCCGTCGCTGGCTGTTGCTCCATTGCTCTCAGCAGTCCTGGTAATGTTTGTTTTTTGCTCTTGCTCCTCAGGCACCTTCTACTCGTTGTTAACATTGTCGTCGACTATATTTTCTTCTTTATTTTCTTCATCATTCTGCTCTATCACTTCGTTCTTTCCTTCCTTTTGCTTCTCAGGCCCCTTCTGCTCGTTAACATCCTTGTCGACTATCTCTTCTTTCTTTTCTTGCTTTGTCTCCTCAACCACATTATTCCCGTTGTTATTATTGTTGTCGACTACATCTTCTTCCTCTTCAGATCCAGATTCAGACCCAGTTTTAAGATCTGACTTGTTGTTAACATTCTTGTCGACTATCTCTTCTTTCTTTTTTTTATCATTCTGCTCTATCACTTCGTTCTTTTCTTCCTTTTGCTCCTCAGGCACCTTCTGCCCGTTGTTAATATTCTTGTCGACTATATTTTCTTCTTTATTTTCTTCATCATTCTGCTCTATCACTTCGTTCTTTCCTTCCTTTTGCTTCTCAGGCCCCTTCTGCTCGTTAACATCCTTGTCGACTATCTCTTCTTCCTCTTCAGATCCAGATTCAGACGCAGTTTCATGCTTTAACTCGTTGTTAACATTGTTGTCGACTACATCTTCTTTCTTTTTAGCTTCGATAGCTCTTTTAGCTTCTTCGACTTTTTGGGTTAGCTCTTCGATATCGACTCCTTCTTTGCCACCTTCTGTGAGTTTTGCATTATTCTCGGTTATAACTTTCAACTCTTCATTAATATCATCAATCATCTTAGCGCAAGCTTCAGCAGATTTTAACTTTTCGATCGAATCTTTACTATAAGCACCATTGATCTCAAACTTAGCTGTCATAGTAGTGACTAAGTCTCGCGTAGTCTTAATAAGCTCCTGAAATTCTGCTGCTTTTTCCAACTCTTTCTTTTTAGCTTCGATAGCTGTTTTAGCTTCTTCGACTTTTTTGGTTAGCTCTTCGATATTTACAGCCTTTCCTTCGAGTTTTGCATTATTCTCGGTTATAGCTTTCAACTCTTCCTCGATTTGTTGTTCTAACGTACCGCAATCTTCAGCAGAAGCTAACTGTTCGATCGTATTTTTACCATAAACTGCACCATCATCAAACTTAGCTAACATATCAGCCAATTTCTGCTTTGTGTCTTCAACAAGCTGTTCAAATTCTGCTGCTTTTTTAATTGCCTCAACATTTTCCCAAGCCTCTGTCGCTTTCTTGACTAATTCGGTATCTTCGTATACTTCATCTACGACAGGCTTTTTTATGCTATCAATTTTAGTAAGAACTGCGGAGAAATTGTTAGCTGTAACATCGTCTGCTTGCCCTATAGTAACTTCAGCCTCTCCTGAGTTAATTTTTACAACATAATCAGTGCTAGCAACTTTTACGGCAGCGTCCGCTTTTTCAAGATCTATATTTACACCAAAGGTTTGAGCAACTTTCTTTAAAATTTCTAACCTTTTTGCTGCGTTTTCAGCGGTTTCCTTGTCTTTAAATACAAAATTCTTTATATCTTGTTCTTCAAGCTTTTTGTACGAGCTGTATTTATCTCTAGCCCCGCCCATAACTGTTCCTAGTTCTTCCAACTCAGTTCTAAGAACTTCATTACCAAGTGGAGCATAACTTTCATCGCTGTCCTTGCCTATTTTATCAGTCATAAGATCGAACTCTTCACATACAGGCAACAAATAGCCTTTCTTACCAACTGCTGAAAGAGCTTTGTATACAGCATCTCCTGAGACTTTTCTATATTGACCATACACGCCATCGTATACGCTGTGATTTAGCAAATCAGCAGCTTCCATAACAGTCTCTTTGTCTTCGTTGGTTGATCTCAAAATTTTCTTTAATTCAGCTACAGCCTTGTCATCTCTATAGTATTGCTCAACGGCTTTGCCTTCTTTTGAGTCGTTTAATGTTAAGACAAATTCTTTTACACCATCTCCTCTATTAGTGTATTTTTCTTCGAATACACTTATCCAATCAGTTACATTGTCGTTCATGAACTGAGTTAGGAAATAGAATCCATATGTTGCCGCGACTTTATGCGATTCACCAAGAGCGTTGAATGCAGTAGCTAATTGGTCGTCGCAGCCCAATTCTTTCACTCGAGCGACAAGTTTACCGACTGCATCATTAAAGTTTTCTGATCCATAACCGATCTTGCACAATTCGTACGTAGTATTTATTTGGTTTAAATAACTACATTTACGGACTATATCATTTTCATGACCTTTCAAATTTTTTTCGATACTTTTTTGGAATACTTCCTGTACCTTTGATATTGTCGCAGAAAGCTCCTGCTTCATAGAGCGACATAGAGGTAGGAAAGAACAAATATGTTTAATTTTCATGA
>CAYLKK010000003.1:0-18015 GCA_964384495.1 uncultured Alphaproteobacteria bacterium | reverse complement strand
CACTACGTTGACATCGTAGTGGTCGCAGGTTCGATCCCTGCTGTGCCCACCATTTATTCACTTCTAAACCAATTGTTATTTATGAAAGTACGTATATTTTCATGCAATTAGTTGTTTTTTAAATTTGTATAAAAATTCCAAAGCGTCTTTAGGTGTCATTTCGTCGGGATTAATTTCAGATAGTATTTTTGTATAATAGTTTTCTATCTGACTTTCTTTCCGTTCGTCAGTATCGAAAATTGACAATTGCTTGTTTTGCATAGAGCAAGCTGAATCACTTTCAAACTTCTTTTGTAAATTTTTTGCTTTACAAATTACATTTCTAGGTAAACCTGCTAATTTCGCGACATGAATTCCATATGATTTATCTGCAATACCGTCAATAATAGAATGATGAAAAATTACATCTCCAGCCCATTCTTGAACTTTCAATGTTTGACACTTTAATGAAGGAATTTCTTTTATTATATTCGTAAGTTCCATATAATGTGTAGCAAAAATAACTCTAGATTTATTGTAGTTATTTAAATGATCGACAACTGCCCATGCAATCGCTAAGCCATCATATGTAGATGTTCCTCTCCCTACTTCGTCTAATATTATAAAAGATTTTTCTGTCGCCTGATTTAAAATTGTAGCGGTTTCTATCATCTCGACCATAAATGTTGATCTGCCCTTTGCCAGATCGTCAGATGCCCCTATTCTGCTAAACAACCTATCTGTAATACCTATATTTGCGCTTTCTGCTGGAACAAAAAAACCTATTTGAGCCATAAGAATTATCAAAGCATTTTGTCTCAGATATGTACTTTTCCCAGCCATATTAGGTCCAGTTAATAAGCTTAATTTTGATTCCGCTGATAATGTGCAATCATTAGGCACATATGCATCTACTACTAAATCTAGCACAGGATGACGACCTTTACTAATTTCTAATGTAGGTTCTTCTATAATGAAAGGACGAACATAATCTCTTGTTTTACTTAGTTTTGCAATAGATATTGCAATATCTAGAATTGAGAGAAATTCTATTAGTTGATGTATATATTCACTAATTGAAATGACGTCGTTTATAAGACATAAAATTGTTTCATTTTCTATCTTAGCTAATTCTGCATCAGATTGATTTAGTTTCAACTGCAAATCTATTAGCTCATCAGTAACATATCTCACACAGTTTATCAGAGTTTGTCTATGCATAAATTCGCTAGATATTTTGCTTTTCTGAGAAAGTGGAATTTCTATATACCACCCCAAAATATTATTGTTTTTGATTTTTAAATTTGATATTCCAGAATTAGTAGAATATTTAATCTGAAGAGATGCAATCAAATTATGACTATTATTCCTAATTTCTCGAATTTCATCTAATTTATTGGAGAACCCATTTTTTATTACCTTTCCTGTACTGTTTGTTACTGGAATTTCTTCTTCCAAACTATTGTGAAGCTTTTCTAAAATATCAGAAAAATCAAACAAACAAGATAATGAGATTTTATTATCAAATTTAATGTGTTTATATGATGCAAAAATATTTTTAATTTCATGCCATCGACGAAAACCTTCTCTTATACACCATAAATCCCTAGCTGAAACTTTGCCAAACTTCAACCGAACCAAAGCTCGTTCAATATCTGGACATTTCTTGAGTATTTCTCTGATACTAGTGGCTACATCAAAGTTTTCTATAAAAAAATCTACAGAATTCAATCTAGCGTTTATAGCGTCTATATTTATTAAAGGAGATACTAGTCTTGCTGCAAACATCCTACCACCAAAAGCTGTAACAGTATCGTCTAGTACTTGTAGCAAAGACTTGCCTGTTGGAGAATTTGGATAAACTATTTCTAAATTTCTCATGGTTGATGCATCTACAATCATAAACTCAGAAAACTTTATTTTTTGTGGGAATGAAAGCTGCGGAACGTTACCGCATTGCGTAATTTGAACATACTCAACAATCGAACCGCATACGCTAATTTCATTTTGATTTACAATACCAAGACTGTCTAAAGTAGAAACACCAAAATATTTCTCTAACCGCTTTTCCTCATTTATATAGTTGAACTTTGAGTCAGATAAAATTGTAATACTAGCGTCAGTATTAAGTTTTATTTGCTTAAACCAGGAAGTTTCACAAAATTTATCAGAAACCAAAATTTCTTTAGGCGAAAACATACATAACGAATTTAAAAAATCGTCTACATCGACTGTATTAACATAAAATTCATCAGTAGAAATATCAATAACTGCAAAACTAATATCAGTAATATTCCCTTTCTTGGAATTTAAATTAGGCAATATAGACATCAAAAAATTATTGTTTTTTGCTCTGAGTAATGGCTCGTCGGTAATTGTGCCTGGAGTAACAATTTTTACAACATCACGCTTTACTACAGCTTTATATCCACCTCTTTTTTTTGCTTCTTCTGGAGTTTCTAATTGATCACAAACAACGACCTTGAATCCTTCTTTTATGAGTTTTGATAAATAATAATCGACAGAAGAAACAGGTACTCCACACATAGGAACATCCTCATCATTGTGTTTATTCCTAGTCGTAAGAGCAATATTTAATACAGATGCAGCAATTTTGGCGTCTTCAAAAAATAGTTCGAAAAAATCGCCCATACGGAAAAAAAGCAATTCATCTGGATGTTTTCTTTTTACATCAAAATACTGACGCATCATTGGCGTAGTTTCATATGTGTTTTTTTCGAATACTATATCTGTTTCAATAATGTCGCTCATATAAATTTTTATCCTCTGTATTGTTGATCAACCGTCATGTTTTTTATTGGTGCAAATGATTTTCTATGATGTTTTGTATATCCATATTTTTTCAATGCATCTAGATGTTGTTTAGTCCCATATCCTACATTTTTCTCAAACCCATATTCAGGGAATTGTGCTCCTATTTTTCGCATAATATCATCTCTATACTCTTTAGCTATAATAGACGCGATAGAAATAGCCAAAATTTTGTCGTCACCAGAAACTACAGGTGCAACTCTCTTATTAGTACACAGTCTAGGCGCTGTATTTCCATCTACATAAATAGCATCATAATTCGACTCTGGAACAACTTTTTTTATACTTTCAAATGCCGTTTCCATTCCAAATAAAGTCGCCTCAAGGATATTCATTTCATCTATTTTTTCAACACTTATTTTTGCTATTGAATAATTAAACATATTATCGTTTGAAATTCTATTAGCCCAATCTACAACCTTTTTCCTTTGCAATGGTGTCATTTTTTTCGAATCACGAATAATCATTTTTTCTGGTATTTTTAGCTGATCATTAATGTATACGCAACATACTACGACTGGTCCAGCTAATGGGCCACGACCTACTTCATCAATTCCAATTATTCCATTATTTTTCATTATAGTTTTTTCTAAAAAATTGTATCTCTTCAGCATAGCCAATTTCATCATTCGGGGTTTCTAGGATAAACGGTATACCATATAACGCGTTGTTATTTACAAAATTCACAAGCGCGTCACTGCCTATTTCACCACAACCTATACAAGCATGCCTATCTTTCTTTGAATCGAATGGCATCATGCTATCATTTAAATGAATAGCACATAATTTTTCTAACCCAACGATCTTATCAAATTTTTCTAAAACTGCATCTAAATTATTTACTATATCGTATCCAGCTGCAAATATGTGGCATGTATCCAAGCAAACTCCAATTTTATCGTACTCAGACACACCTCTTATAATTTCTGAAATTTCTTCGAACTTAGATCCAATTTCTGAACCTTTTCCGGACATTGTTTCCAGTAAAATTTTTGTATTTTTCGTTTCTTTTAAAATATCATGCAACTCAGATATAATCATATCTATTCCATTTTTTATACCAGCACCAACATGGAATCCTGGATGAAAGTTGTAATAATTACCTGGAATCTTATCTACAATACGTATATCTTCAATCATAGCTTTTTTTGTAAAATCTACGATTTTTGGATCTTTAGCGCACAAGTTAAGTGTATAAGGCGCATGTACAACAAACTTCGTAAAGTTATTTCCTATTGCAATTTGTGTAAATACTTCTATTTCATTTTTCGAAAAATCTCTTACACCTCCACCTCTTGGATTTCTAACAAAAAACTGGAATGTGGTTGCTCCAATTTTTAATGCATTTTTTGCTAGATTTACTAGCCCAGAAGAAATAGAAAGATGGCATCCAATATTCAACATAAACAACCCCTCTAATTAATTCTAGAATACTCTAAAATGCTATATTTTGCACTATCAAATACTATCTTCTTTGTAAATTTTGCTAAATATTTTTGATCCAAGAAAATATCAGCTGCATAGTCTTGTTTTATAAATGTAATTAAAGCATAATCGACTTGATCTAAAGCTAGAAAAGCATTGTAAATTTCAGCTCCACCTATTACCCAGAAATCATCATATGTATTTAAAAAGTCGTTTATTGACTTAAATACTTTGCAATTTTTTGCAGGACCAAGCTTTGATGAAATTACGCAATTCTCTCTATTATCTAGAAACCTATTTGGCAAAGAAAGCATAGTTTTCGTTCCCATCACTACAGTTTGATTCATTGTCTTCTCTCTAAAAAACTTCAAATCATCCTTAAAAGCCCAAGGAATTTTCTCATTTTTAGCAATTCCAAACTTAGAATCTACACATGCAATTAATTTATGCATTTTGAATAAACTGCTCTTTTTTTCGAAAATAATCAATACCAGAAATTACAGTAGAAATAATGACCATCATTTCTTTGAAAAAGCTACATTCTGCATGATTGTTCAACCCTAAACTCAATGTTAGAGTTCCTATAAAAATTAGCTGGATAGTTGTATTTATCTTGCTAGAATAGAGTGGAGCGAATTTTAACTTTACTTTTTTTATTCGCATATATCCTACAAACAGTAATATTCCTAAATCTCGAGCTAATACAACAAATAGCGTTAAAAAATGCATTGATCCTGCCGAATAAAATATTACAAAAGAGAAAGCGACCAATGATTTGTCAGCTAAAGGATCTAGCATAGCTCCAAAATGAGATGTAATAGAAAACTTCCTAGCTATATATCCATCTAAAAAATCAGAAATTGCTGCAGTCAAAAAACACAATACAAAATGCCAATTCAATCCATTATGAATGAAGTAATATAACAAAATTGGAGAAAATAGACGAAACAATGACAACGCGTTTGGAATATACCTAATCACTTTCACTTTCTCTAAAAAAATGATATTTGGATTCTTGTAAAAATTTCAGAATTTCATCTGTCTCGTATAACTTAATTTCATTGTGAGAAATTGAGTACAACATATGATCGATTCCATTGTGATCTAATTTATCTAAAAATGTATTTAGCGCCGCTTTCGTATTATCTACATATACAACAATTATTCCACCATCAGTGCCAATTATTTTTTTAAACTTATCAAATTTCATTTCATTGTTTGCTATTGTTGGCTTTGTATAATACGACTTGTTTTTCAGCTTATTAATATCTACATTGTATATTAAATGAGCTTCATAAGTATTATTTATAAATCTTTCGAATTTTATTTCGTAGCTATCTATACAGTTATTTGCTTGTTTTGCATATTGAGAGCTTGGATCGACTAGTTGTAAAAGATAAGATATGGCTTTTTCTTTCCCGTTCTCTATTGCCCTTAGCTTTGACTTTTCTAAATTTTCTTCAGTAACATTTTCGACAATGTCATCAACTGAAATTATACGTTCTCCAGATGCTATTTTTTTCAAATATTTTTCGTCACGTAATTTAGATTCATCTACATTCTGTTCATAATGACTAATATTCTCTTCATTGTCGTTATTTTCATTTATATTTTCAGTTTCTAGAGTATTATTACCATCTTCCGCTATATCGCTATACGTATTATTGTTAGTAGTGATTTCTTCCAGATTGCCTACAGCAAAAACTGGCAAAAACAATTGTAAAACAACATATACAAAAAAAGACTTATAAGTAATTTTCATGTTATGTAACCAAATACCTATTTTTAAAACATACCTTCGCCGAAATACATAGAAATAGCTTTTTCGTCTTTTTTAATTTTCTCTGTTGTTCCCTCGGCTATAACCTGACCGGAATGTATTATGTAAGAATAATCAGATATGTCTAGAACATCTCGTACATTATGCTCAGTTATAACTACGCCAATACCAATTGATTTCAACTGATTTATCATATTTTTCATATCAGCAATTGAGATAGGGTCAATGCCTGCTAAAGGTTCATCTAAAAGCAAGAACTTCGGGGAATTCGCTATCGCCCTAGCAATTTCTAGTCTACGTCTCTCACCGCCAGATAAAACAATTGCACTTTCATTCCTTAAGTGAGTAATCGAAAAAATACTCATCACTCTTTCTAATTCTTCTTCCTGTATTCTTTTGTCTTTATATTTATATTCCAAAACAGTGCGTATATTTTCCTCAACGGTTAGTCCACGAAATATTGAAGATTCTTGAGGTAAATACCCTATTCCAAGACGCGCTCTTTTATACATTGGTAGATCAGTTATATCACGATCATTTAACAAAACAACTCCGCTGGTAGGTTTTATTAATCCACACAACATAGAAAAACATGTTGTTTTTCCGGCTCCATTAGGACCTAATAACGAAATAACTTTTCCTGCGCTAGCTGCAATTGTAACTCCATTTAGAATCTTTTTCCCATTTATAGTTTTTGCTAACGCAACGCCTTTGAACGTGTTTGTCATATTCGACTCCATTTTTTAGACTGAAAAAATACGCCAGAAGTAGTAAAGATTTTGGCCTTTTTCGTTCGTAAATCGTATTCTCCAGAATCGCCAGTTATCTCTCCATTTTTTGAAATAACTTGTAATTTATTTTTTATAATAATTTTATCACCTATTAAGACACCATTCGCTCCTTTGATAATATTATCTTTTGTACTAAAAACAAATGAATTTTTGCATAATATTTTTGAAATTTTATTATTTTTATCAAGATCAACTAATATATCAGTCGTATCTAACTTGAAATTGTCAGTTTTGTAGTTCGATTTTACTGTAGTCTTGCCTGTTGTATATACTCTATCTTTCAATATAGTCATCTTATCAGTTGCGCGAATATTGTATCCATGTAAATTTGCAATAATATTCTTCCTCAAAACAGCACGATCTAAATTGTATTTTTTTTCAGTGTCTATAGACAAATGAACTAAAGCATTATCGCAAATGCAAGTAGAACCATTAATATGCATTTTTACATTTTCGCAAAAGAAAACATCATTAGTACTCCAATCAATCTTACATTTTCCACTTATTACAGAATATTCTTTAGCGTTCAATGTGACAGGAACATCTATGTATATTTTTTTTTCGTTTAACACGGCCTTAGCATCACTCATATAAACTGTTGTTTTATCATCAAAAATGACGCGTACGTCTCCTGAAAATAAAACTACATCAGCTTCTTTGTTTGCAGATTTAGCATCTATTGTGAGATTCCCTCTTTCTTTTGAAATCTTGAAATGCATATCTTCCGCATTTATTGTATCAGCGTTCTTTGTAACTTTTGTAGCTTCTATAGTAGAAATGTTTTTTTGCTTATCTAAATACTTAATTTCTGCAGATGAAATTTCTATTTCTGAACTAGCTTCATACGTATCATGTTTTTGATTGTTATCATTTTTTGTTATATAAAAAATAAGCAATACTAAAACAGATATGCCAAAACAAAAAGAGATATTTGCAATAGTTTTAACCTTCATCTCAGCATAAACCTGCTCGCAAGCAATCATGTATATGTAGTATTCCGACAGGTACTTTATCATCATTGCTGGTAACCAATAAGCTCGTTATTTTATTTTCATTCATAAATTTAGTGGCTTCAACAGCAAAAGTACGATGATCTATAATTTTAGGAGAACTGCTCATTACATCTTTAGCTGTTTTATTTAAGATATTATCTAGCATATGACGTCTCAAATCTCCATCAGTAATTATTCCAGAGATTTCACCATTTGAATTCAAAACACAAGCACAACCTAAAGACATAGCAGTAATTTGAATTATTACATCTTTCATAGAATCATTTTCGTACACAGTTGGAACATTTGTACGCATCAAATCAGAAACTTTTAAAAGCTGCTTACCTAATGCTCCACCTGGATGTAACTTTTTAAAATCATCTTTTTGAAAATTTTTAAGTGTTAATAAGCAAACAGCGATTGCATCACCTATTGCTAACATTGCTGTAGACGAAGTTGTAGGAGCTAGGTTTGACGGTGTAGCCTCATTCAACTTTGGCATTAATATCAATACGTCCGCTGTTCTCGCTAAAATACTAGTATCTCCAGCTGTAACTCCAACTATCCTAATGCCGAATCTTTTTGCATATTCTAAAAGTGGAATCAGTTCAGACGTATTCCCGGAAAATGAAAAAACTAGAAGAGTATCTTCTGTAGATAACATGCCCAAGTCACCATGACTTGCTTCAGCTGGATGTAAAAAAAATGACTGGCTCCCAGTCGATGACAATGTGGCTGATATTTTTTTAGCTATGTGCCCTGGCTTTCCCATACCTGTTAGTACTATATGCCCAAGAGTATTTTGTAGAATTTCGACAGCTTTAACAAACGAACTATTTAATGCTTTTTCTGTTAATTCCAGTCCGTCTTTTTCTGCAACAATAACAGACTTTCCTATCTCTAAAATATTGAAACTACTTTGCACTTGAACTCCCCAGGCTGAATCAAAAATTACTTCTATAATTATAAACAAACGGGCAAATATCTTTCAAGACGCAATTCTTGCAATCAGGTTTTATTGCTTTGCATACATACCTTCCATGCAACAAAATTTGATACCCTATGTTCATCTTATATCTATCTGGAATAATATTCATTAAATCTTGCTCGACTTTTTCTGGAGTTTGACCATAAGACAATGCTAGCCGTCTACTAACTCGAAATACATGAGTGTCTACTGCGATTGTAGGTTGATGAAATATATGATTCAAAATCACATTTGCTGTTTTTCTACCAACGCCGGGTAATGATAGTAAATCTTCTGTATTGTTTGGTACTGCGCCACTAAAGTCCGAAATAAGCTTATTGCTAAGTTCTATAATGTATTTTGCTTTATTTTTATACAAACCTATAGATTTTATATATTCACATAATTTCTCATATCCTAATTTCAACATTTTATCGGGAGTATCAGCTATTTTAAATAACTCAGAAGTGACTATATTAACTCTTTTATCTGTAGTCTGAGCAGATAAAACGACAGCAATTAAACATGTATAATGACTGTAAAAATTTAACTCAATTTTATTGTTAACAAAATGCTTCGCAAATCTTTCACAAATTGTAACTACATTCTCATGCCTGATACATGACATAGCACCTCCGTAATGCGGATATTCTTAATATACATCATTAGATCATGGAGCTCAAAGTTAATTTGGAAAAAGCATATATCAAATTTACAAAACAATTTCCTTAAAGCAAGATTGTGTTGGTAAGTCGGCAAAAGTTAGCAATAATAGAATTATACGAAACATATTGATATCTAGAAAATATAGCAGTTCCTTGTGGCGTAAAAACATAGGTCTAGATCTTTTTCTGGACTGACGAAAATGAAACGTATAGTTATTTCAAATAGCGTATTGAACATAAATTATGGTGGGGGAATGAAATGCGGTAGGCATATAAATGCAGCTTGTTTCAATCTAGAGTCAATCGATATTCCTAATAATGTATATAATAAAACAGTGGATGGATGTGTCTTCATCTACGCGAAAGTTGAGAAAAAACAATCGCAAAATACATAAGTAGTCCGACTTCCGGGGCTCAGTTCACTTAGTTCCGCGGAGTAATTGATAGAAGAGTCGAGATATTGGATATTATTGATTTTAAAAAACATTTAGAGTTTACTATAGCGTACTTAATTGTTTTTTAATATTACGATCATAACATTTTTTTATTATTCAATCAGAGGAACTGTATATGATAAAATTCAGTAGAATATTTATATATTTATTCTTAGCTCATAGTTTTTTCAATGCAAATTGCATGAAAATGTCTGGGATCACTAAGCAATCTAAACAAGAGATTCCACAGCCGAAACAAACATCTATGCAACTCAATATAATCCGCACAGTCCATTGCAGACAAGAACTGATTATTGATAAAACAATTGATTGCATAGAAAACTACAAGGATGTCTATGTTCTAAAAAAAAATGCTGAAATTGAGCAGATAGGAAAGCAAAAAACTAAGAAAGCCAATGGGAGGGCTATTGCATCTGTCAAAACAGATGGAAAAGACAAATTGAGAAAAAAAATATATCAGTTCGAAAAATTAGAAAAACTTATAATCAATGAGTTAGAGCTTGTCAGAGACTATTCCGGTGATTATTATGGATATTTATTTCCATTTTTAGCAAAAATCGAAGCTGGCAGAATACTAGGAGGGGTATGCCTTACATTTAGTTCACGGAATTCATTAGATATATTTTCTGAATATATAAAATCAACTATACAAGACGCTCCATCTATGACAGATTTTGTATTTTATTTAGAGGATTTACTAAAAAGAATAGATCAGCAGAGGCTCTATAATATTCGAGATAATATTTTTGAATCAAAAACAGCAGAAGATACACATAAAAGCGAAGATGGCTCTCTAGATCATGGTATAGCTGAATACGATGATTTAGATATGTCAATTTACTTAGAGCGCGCAGATGAAGACAGATCGAAAAAGACAGAAAATTTGGTTTTTGGGAATGACAGCTTTCTTGCAGAAGAAAAAGAACATATTACTAATAAAATTATCGATGAGAATCTTGTTAAGTTTTTTTCTGATTGGATAAATGAAAACTCAAAAAGATATGATGTAGACGGAGGTACATATAAATCAGGAGATCTAACGTTCTTTAATATAATTTGCACGCTGTTGCTAAATGAGAAAATTGAGAATTCTGTAGCGAAAAAATTAAGTTTTGCAATATCACCAATCGTAATGTGTTTTTTACGTGCAGAAATAATTACAGGAGAGGATTATGATGAATTCGAAAATCAATGGATGGCAATTCTTGAGCATAACTATTGGAATAATGTGATTCAATTATTGTCGCCTTATGTGAGTAATGGTACAAGTTCTTTAGAACAAGACAATAAGGTTTGTAAAGAGAAAATATATTCTCCAATTACGTTGACTTTAAGCGATTCTTTAATTAAAGTTGAGTAACATTTATGTGAAATTTTACGCATGAGGCTGTTTATGATCTGCTCACTTTTTATTCTTTGTACGTTTTTCTTAATTGATAATGCTCATTGTGTAGGATTATCAACTGCAAACAGCCTCATAAGCAATTTATTTGATAGCAGCTTGATTGCAAGCATGTTGTCGTATTCTGCTGTATTGTACGTATGTTATAGATGGATATGTAAGTTCTTAGATAATGTACTCAAAACAATAGAAAATAAAAATTACAAAGAAAGCTTCACAAAATTTACTGTTTCTTGCATTAACTCATCTCTTTTACTTACGGTATCTGCATTCTGTTGTAGTGTGTTTTTATGTAATTTTGTCTTGAAAGGCAAAGATATCCACTTGTTCCGAGAATATGCTATTTTGGTATATGTATGTGCGTTGTTTCTGAGCGTGATAAAACCTGCATTTATAGTAAAAAATTTAGATAGAGATAATTTATTCGGAATTCCTCACAATGCGGCAAAAAAAATATTCAGAATATTAAGCATAACTTTTTTCTGGTCAATATTTGCATTTTTTATTGATATGAGTATCACATCTCTATCTGGCATGAATGAGTCAGTAAATGCAGTTATTGTTAGTGTGCTTACATTTTGTTACGCATTGGAGTTATACATAGGACGACATTCAATCGCTATAATTAGCGAAGAAAAAGAGTATGAAAGCGCTGGAATAGTATATACGATTTTAAAATATATGGATAAGAGTTGGTGGAAATTTAATATAAGCGCTATTTGCCTGCTTTTACTATTCACTATAAGATATAGAAATATAGATCTAATGAACTTTATATTAAATTCAGGAGCTATATACTTAATGTTTTTTGGGGTTCAGGTTCTGAATTTATTCGTAGCTCGAGCTGCGACTCAATGCGCCCAAAATTCTAAGATAGAGAAATTGCCGAAAAGACTACTGAAAGACTTTCAATCGCATGTTTATACAAATGCAGCAGTTATAATTTTTGGTTTTTATACGGTTTCATTTGCGTTTTTTATCAATATATTTGCTATAACATTCACTTCCATTGGTAGATTTGTTCATGATATTTTGCCTAGCGTTAGGCTTTTTGTGCAAATTTATGCAATTATTTTCTTGTATAAATCTCTACACTTATATCTTGCATACAAAACAGAACTTTTGACGATAGAAAAAAACGAAAATTCTGGGCGCTTAAAAACAGTATTGCAGTTACTTGCAAAATGCGCTGAAGTCGCAACGTTAGTTATATGCGCATTAATGCTATTAGTAAATTATGGCTTTAGTATCAGTGCAATTTTAGGTGCTTTAGCTAGCGTAGGATTAGCTTTCGGATTGGCATGCCAAGAGGCATTAAAATCGTTAATTCATGGCGTGATAATGCTTATGGAAAAAGATATAGCGGTTGGAGACGAGGTGACTGTTTGTGGCTTTCAAGGCGTAATTGAAGAAATAGGAATTAGAACAATGAAAGTTAGAGAAATTAATGGCATTTTGCATTCGATTCCGTATTCTAATGTCCAAATAGTATCGAACAGATCTAGAAATTATTTCTTACACTGGATGGAAATGTACTTTCCAGCATCTGCAAATATTGATAAAATAAATGAAATTTTAAATGATTCTATGAAAGAGGTAGCGGCAACAGATTATATAAAAGCGAGAATCGTTGATCCAGGATTCTTGAATTATGGCCTATGTGGGTTCGATGATTTTGGAAGTCGATTTATAGTAGTCGGATATGCTAAGCCTGAGGTTAATTCTGGTTTTGCGTCTGCTTTTTATAGAGTTGTTCGTTCAAAATTAAACGAAAATAATATGCCGTTACCAATTTGTACAGGTCCTCGTCCTATCATAGAAAACAGGCGAACTTTTTCTATGGTTGTTAAATGATCCCACCTGAAATTCAGTATTTTAATTGCTTTGACATATTAGCGCTGTTAATAACATGTGCTTTTATGTTTTTTGGATATATAAGGGGTCTTGTGAAAGAGGTCCTTAGTCTTGTGTCATGGGGCATTAGTTTTTTTATTACATATCTTTTATACAGCTATGCGAATGATATTTTAGCTCCATATGTATCGCAAACGATCGTTCGTAAATTCCTATCAATCATACTTCCATTCGTTTTGTCTGTAACATTTTTTTTGCTTTTAACGTCAATTATTTCGGAAAAAGTAGCGGAAAGCAAATTTAAATCAGTTAATAAACCTCTTGGTGGAATTTTTGGTTTTTTGAAAGCAGCAATTGTTTTATGTATAGCATTTTTTATGCTCATTGTATTTGATAAAAATGAGACCTTTAAAGTTATGCATAATGCTAAGATTTCTTCGATTTTTAAAGATATATCATTCGACACATTAAAATATATAAAAGAAAACAAAAACGATTTTCAGTTGCTTTTTGAGGATCTATTTGGGAAAATGCCAGTTATTCAGTCAGAGAAATCAAAAGAAGAGGAAGCTCTATTTTTAGCTAACCCATCAATTTCGGAAACCGTATACAAAAAAAATGGGAAAACTCGACATGATGAGGATAAGCCTCTTCTTGAAAAGATGAGAGGTAAACAGAGAGATTTTTTAAAATTTATAACTGGAGAAGAAAATAAATCAGATTATAAAGAACGCGACATAGCAAAAGAGCCAAATACTAAAAAGAACAGATCTTCGACGAAAGAGCAAAACAAAAAAAGGCTTATAAAAGCCTTAATTAATGATTTATCTGTTTTAGAGTAGCTATTTTTTAAAAATATTGCGAATATTAGTTTTGTGTCTACATATTATTAACAAGTAAACAAATAGAATAGATATAATATTTCTAGCAGAAAATTCACTAGATACATTATTTATATTTAGTATACATAGTAACGTTCCGACTAAGCATGAAAACAATCCAGCTACTGCAGATATTTTAATTGCAAAAAATATTATTGCCCAAGTGAGAATTGAAACTATACCATAAATAGGGTTGAGTGCTATCAATGCCCCTAAAAACGTAGCAATCCCCTTGCCCCCATTGAACTTTAACCAAACTGGATACATATGTGCAAAGATTGCAATACACATAACTAATATTTTTAGATCTTCGTTAGCACATAACAATACGGGAATTGCTCCTTTTGATGAGTCTAATATGAATGTTAATCCACCAAGAATCTTGCCTTGCGTTCGAAAAACATTAGTAGCTCCAATGTTGCCAGAGCCTCTTTCTCGGAGCATCTTATTGCCAAACAAATTAGACAAAATTAGGCCGAATGGAATGGATCCCAAAAAGTACGCAATACTAAAATACACAATTTCTTGCATGATTTATATCCTATTTAAAAATTCATCAGCTTCGTTGACTAATTTTGAAATAATTTCATTTACTGATAATTCTTCATTGATCAATCCAACAGATTGTCCTGCCATCATTGACCCAGTTTTTATATCACCTTCAATAGCAGCTCTCCTCAACGCTCCAGCCCAGAATTTTTCAAGTGTTAATCGTGCTTCTTCTAGCGACCATTCTCCGGATTCGAATTTAAACAAAGCTTCTTTTTGCCTTACCAAGAATTCTTTTGATGCATCATTTTCTAAAGCTCGTACAGCTGTTACAGGGAAATTTTTATCTAATTGAACAGACGAAACAGCATCCCTACTTTTAGCAGAAATAAAAGCTTTTTTGAAATCATTATGGACTGTGGCGTCTTTGCAACAAGCGAATATACTTCCTAATTGGCATCCATATGCCCCTAAGTTAAGCATGCTTGCGTATATTTCTCCGCGGACAATACCTCCAGCCACAAAAATAGGGTATCCTGACAATTCTAACAGTATTTCCTGAACTAAAACTAATGTAGACACAGGTCCTATATGACCACCAGCTTCACTCCCCTCGATAATTAGCCCATCTATACCGTTTTTGAACATTCTTTTTGCTAATATTAATGTAGGAGCAAAACCAAAACATTTCATTCCGTAACTATGAGCTTTTTCTATTGATTGTTTATCTACAATTCCACCAGCAAAAAATAAGTGAGAAACTTTATGTTCGCCGCATACATCTATTAGTTTTTGTAAATCTGGATGAGCTAATATTAAGTTTACTCCAAAATTTCTACTAGTTTTTTTCTTAGTTTCTTCTATCTCTTTTGAGAGCATTTCTGAAGGCATAGCTCCACAGGCTAAAACGCCAAAAGCTCCTGCATTTGAAATTGCAGAAACAAGATTAGAGTCAGATACCCATGTCATGGCTCCGCCAATTATTGCATAATCACAACCTAATAATTCATTTCCTTTTTCCATTAAACTTAACAGTTTATCTGTCATGATATTCTCCGTAAATTATTTAATAACCATTTTCGTACAATCTTTGTATGTGACTGCAATTTGGGGGCAATTCAGTAAAACAACGAATATCAATCCGTTCTTCGCAATCATTAAACCTTTCAAAACTACCACATTTAAATAAAAACCTGCCATCATAATGTAAAACAGGTCTTTTATTTTTTGCACATGATATCACATGTGAATCGATATCAAAAATTTCTTCATTCACGGATGATATATCTAATAATCCTGTTTCTTCTAAGGCTTCTTTTTTTTTGCTACAGAATAAAGGTTGCTATCACATTCTGCGTGTCCGCCTGTGTGTAACCATATATTTAGTTTTTTGTGCAAAAGCAAAACGAATGCTGTTCCTTCATTATTTTTTATAATTTTTATGCAGATGTTTTATTCTGGCATTTTGCCAACTCTCTGCTTGCGCAAGAAAATGCAAGCGTAAGTAAACGTGAATGGAGTTTTGATGGTTATTGGGTTGTATTGAGCAAAAATGCAACTCTAGACATAATATACAGATATGGCTCACTTGAAAATGTTTCACATTTTATATGCTCTGAAGCGATAAGTAGGTGTGATCACGAGTGCAGGAGGGATCTTTTTACTGGCGATGATATGTATGCCTATGTGTTTGTTGAGACGGCGCTATTGAGTAGAGAAATAAAGCTGCTTGTCAAGATACTAACCAATAAAACAGAGAGTTCTATAGATTCGCCAGAATGGGGTGACAAATTTGGTGCTGATGATTTTGGTAGTTTGTTTTTTTTGTGATTTGTCATAGGCTATAAGTAAGTTGCAATATGGCGTTTTATAGTTATTTTTGGGATCTGTACCATCCAAAACGATATAGACGATAGACCGATGAAAGCCATAAATTGTAGTTTTCAGTATCAATCCATTGTCAAATCGTTCAGTTCACTACTTTAATCTGACTCTTCCACTAATTACTTAACATCAATTTTTGTAAACAATGGAGTCGGTTTTTCAAAAACATTCACATCAAGGTGCTTAGATAAATCAGAAAAACTTGAAAACTCGAACTTAATCATTTTGAAAATCTTTTCACTCGTATCAGGCATGTAAGGCGTCAAAAATGCAGCTATATATTTTATTGCTTCAATTAAAGCTGTTAGACATGCATTTAATTCTTCAATTCTTCTTTCTTTCATCAAAGCCCACGGTTTTGATAAATCCACATATTTGTTACACTCAGATATAAATTTCCAAATTGCCTCCAATCCACCACTTATATCCTGTTTTCCAACTAATTCTTCAACTGTTGTTCGTAAAATATTTGCATCTTGCAGTAATTTTTCTTGATGCTCGTCAAATGAATAATTAGGTGAAAATTTTCCTAATTTCTGTGGGAACGTTAAAACTCTTTGAACTAAATTTCCTAAGTCGTTCGCAAGATCGTAATTAATTCTATTAATCAAGTTTTTTTCAGAGAAATCCCCATCCTCTCCAAATCGCACCTCTTTAAACAAGAAGTACCTCAAAACATCTAACCCAAATCTATTTTTTATATCAGCTGGATCAACAACATTACCATAAGACTTTGACATTTTCTTTCCTTCACTAGTCCACCATCCATGGGCAAAAATTCTGTTAGGCAAAGGTAAACCAGCGGCCATCAAAAATGCAGGCCAATAAACAGCATGGAATCTCAATATTTCCTTACCGACTAAATGGATACAATTTGGCATATATTTCTCTACGTTATCCACATTTTCTGGATACCCAAGTGCAGATATGTAGTTTGTTAAAGCGTCTATCCATACATACATTACATGATTTTCATGGTTAGGTACAGGAATTCCCCATGAGAAGCGCGTTCGCGAAATACACAAATCTTTTAAACCTGATTTAACGAAGCTAATAATTTCATTTCTTTTGCTTTCTGGAGCAATAAAATTCTTGTTGCTTGCATACAAATCAAGTAATTTTTGTTGATATGCAGATAACTTAAAGAAAAAACTCTCTTCTTTCATCCAAACGACAGGATCTCCGTTAGCATCTTTCCCATCATTTACATCTGAATCTTGAATAAAAGCTTCATCTTTAATGCTGTACCAACCTTCATATGTATCTAAATATACATCGTCCTTTATAGCCATCCAAAGAGCGCATGCTCCACGCTTATGTCTATCTTCAGTCGTACGTATGAAGTCGTCATTTGTAAGATTTAACATGCGTCCCATGGCCCTAAACTTTTCGCTTACTTTGTCGCAAAATGCTTGAGGGGGCATATTGTTTTTCTCAGCTGACTGAGCGACCTTCATTCCGTGCTCATCAGTCCCAGTTAGAAATATGACATTCGCACCGTTTAAACGATGAAATCTAGCCAAAATATCTGCAGCAATGCTTGTGTATGCATGCCCTATATGCGGCAAACCATTTAAATAGTAAATTGGAGTCGTTATATAAATATTTTTCATAAATAC
>CAYLKK010000002.1:0-24395 GCA_964384495.1 uncultured Alphaproteobacteria bacterium | reverse complement strand
ATCATTGAGTGTAGGGATTCAGTCCTTGATTCTATTGCATTTAGTGTAGGAAATGATTTTTCTATATTACGGTTTTTGAATGGCGGTGCAACAAATGGTAGTAAACTCGCTGAATATAAACGTAGTGCTGATTCGCTTGCAGAGGCTATTTTAGATAGTTATTCTAACCGGACAAGTACAGGACAGAACAAATATTTTATCAAAGAGATAGATCGAAACAATAAAATTAATAGAATTAACGCTCTTTTTGCTGATCCAGGGGCATTTTATAACTCAGACGAAGTTAAACATTTAATGGAGAATATTTCTTGGCATAATTTTCTTGTCTTGACGCTTATTGATATTTATCCAGATTTTAAAGATGCAGTTGATCAGATGAAGAAGGCACGCAGTTCTGGTGGGACATTATTCTATTTACCTATAAATCCTGATATCGTAATTTCAAAGGATGAAAGTAACAGTTCTACATTAGAGTACTTAAAAGAAAATTTGAGGAGAGTCGACAGTAATACAGGGTTTAGTAACATAGAAAATTTGGATGGAAATACCACGCTGTTTCTGTGTTATGAAGAAGGCAATAATCTGTTTTATCTAATTCAGAGAGATACAAGCAAAAAACGACTTTATAATGGGAGTAAAGATACCAAAGCGGTCAATTCATGTATTTACGATAAAGTGAATACAGTGCATTATTTTAATAATTTTATTAACAAGAAAAACAATGCCTCGGTAAACGTGCATTATTTTAATAATTCTATTAACAAGAAAAACAATGCCTCGGGAGAAAAGAATTTTGATTTTTTTGTAAATAACATTGCCAACGATGATGTCGCTTTTGGGAATACTTTGGTTAGTATGTTGACTCTTATCCTTAGTGGAACATCCAATAACCCTAATTTGCAGAAAACATCGTATTCTCTAGCTGAAGGTGGATGCTTACTTAGTGATGATATGGGTATGTTGCAAATGAAAAATTCGAATATGTGTGGTATACCTGTTTTAAGTACGGCATATACAACATCTAAGTCACAGAATATTGAATTAGATGACAATGAGAAAAAAATAACAGAATTAGGGCATGATAATATTACAGAAAGGATTGCTGCAAATGCCGTTGTATTTAGTGCGGCAGATATAGAGAACTGCATTGAATCTTCGCGAGAGAGGATTTTAAAAGATAATAAAAGCCATTCAAATATGTATGAATCTTTGGAAGATAAGTTGCATTCTCGTTATAAATCAGATTTCACTAGTGTAATGGCAAAAATATCAAATGCATTAAATAATGCAATATCTGCGAATGAGATAGAAGAAAATCAGTTTGAAGTTTTTATTGCAAAATTGGTTTCCTTTGCAAGTGTACTGAAATATATAGCATTGTCTAATAATGAGGAGGATAGTAGCAACTCAGTCCAGAGCGCAGCTAATTTTGTCTCTAATAAGATAACCGAATTTTTGGAGGATATCTTAAATACATATGATTGCAAAATATCTTATAGTGAATTACGAAATGTAATCGATGTTCTAAGCGAAGGTGGAATAGCATTGGATCATAGAGCTTCGTTCCCGCAAGGATTATGTATAACTGCAGATACGGTTGTGGCTATATATAAGGCTTTAGTGTATCGAATTCACACTGCGCATATTTCTCCTGGAGTAGAGTTATCTGAATCGTGCGATAAAGGAGTATTAGATAAATTTCCTTTTGCAATGGGATCATTTTTAGACGTTGTGAATATGTTCCAGGATCATTTGAAGGGTTCAGCTTACAAAGAGAAAAAATATGCTGATCAAGTAAAGGCATTTGGTAGAGATTTTCATAATATCTTGTGGCATTACACAGACGCGTATAAAGAATATACCGGTGGCGGATATAGTATTGGAGAGGATCAATATGTTCAGTTGATGAAACAAATTGGTACTATGTATAAAAATGACAAATATTGGGATTTGCAGTATAGTGACCCTGACTCCTTTATTAGTGAAACCGGCAAACAGTTAATGGAATGTGGACTTGTTGACGCGTCATCTGGAAATACGAAAGCTGCTATTTATGTTTCATTGAAAAAAATTAAAGGCGAATTACAGAGTCTCCTATCGAAGATGACTAAAGATGTAGGCTCAGAATATTCAAGCACTAATTCCTATGACGATTATTTAGAAGAAGTTTGTCAGCATGTACGAAAATGTGATAACGATGTAGGAAAAATATTGAAATTTTTAAAAACAGAGCGTATAAATCTTGGAGATTTTGCTGGATTAATGAGTTATGAATGGTATAAGTCTAATGTTTTAAAGGCTATTTCGTCATTTCAAGAGATAATTAAAGGTATATCGATGTTTGGCAATTCTGTCTATTATAGTGTTGATAAGTATTCTGGATTCGTCAATCAAGTTCTTGACAGTATTTTATCTGTTCCCTCATTTTGTTATGAAGAGCATGAGTGGTACGGTAGAACTGATGAACATCTTGCGAAAGCACATGCTTTAGCTGCTATATGTTATAGGAACGGTGAATTTAAAAGACTAAACGATATTGAAAAATTAGGCGCTCAATTATTCCAATTGTGTTATAAGTATAAAATCCTTGCTTGTTGGTATAACATGTTGCAGGCAAGAGAGGCAATATATAATCCAAATAATAATGAAGATGTTTCTGAGGTGTTACATACTGCTGAGTATCTATATGGTATCGGTGAGTATATTAAAGAAGGCAAGAAATCTCAGGCATATTTTAATGAATATTTACGTAGCGCTGATTTGATGCAAAGTATAGATCTAAAAAAATTAACTACATGTAATGTTGAATCTGAAGATATTGGGAGCAAGATAAACAATGAAGTTAATGAAATAGGGAATGTATGCCTGAAGTATGTGGCGATGGATCTGGAATCGTTTACAGACAACGTTAAGCGAGAAATGGGGATGAGTTCTTTGCTGTGTTGTCATCAAAAATGCGATTTAATACTTGAAAAAATATATAATTTTGTAAATGCTAAGCTGGTTCGTGATTATTTATTAAGTAAGTCGGTATCGAAAGAGGTATTAAATATGCTTGTAAATGAAGGTTTTTCAGATGTAGGTAATGTTGAAAAAGTTCGTTTATTGGCTCATACTCATGCATTTAATTCTGCAAACGCTTCGTTGACGGAATCGATTAAAAATATGTACAAGAATTTGTTAGTTAATTCCAATGAGTCTAAACAATTCTGCGATAGCAAGCTATCGCGGGTATTGTCTGTGTACGGAGACTTGTATGAAGAAAAGAGAAAAAAGATTACAAATCAACTGCAAACAGATGGAGTATATAAATCTAATACAGTTACTGGTGTAGATATTGATCATATTTATTGTAATTATAATATTTCAGATGTGAATCCAGTTCCAGGTGTTGAAAATTTATATTATAAATTCCAAAACGGTAAATTAGTTATTCTAGATAATGGTGATTTATTTACATACGATGTGAGCCAGGGTAATGACAATGTTAAACATAGTGGTGTTAATTATAAAATTGTAAAATTATCTGATGGTTCGCAGTACTTATTTAAACCTGATGCTTGTGAAAATTTGGAAAAACATCTTTCGGAATTTAATAGTCTTAACATGTCATTTACTGACCAGTTTGGAGAAAGTGGAACTGTAAACTGTACAATAGAGCAAGACGCTAAGCTTTATACTGTACCTGGCCTTAAAGAAAAGGTGCTTACTCTTCCAAAATTAAACAAACTAGTTTTAGTTTCTGAAAAGAATATGTCTGTAGCAACTTATGACGATCTAAAAAGTAATGTACTATTTAACTACACCGGCGGCGGCAACGTTGTTATTCACAAATGTGTTGATGACAATGGAAATATAACAGGTTTTAAGCTAGTAAAAATAATACATAACAATAATCTGAACTGGGAATGCGAATATCTATGTAATGATGTTTGGAAATACACTGCAAATGATTATAACCACTTCTTCAATAGTAGTTCAATTTATCTTGGGAGTATCTATATCAGTGGAAATGGTATGGCCTCAGTAACGAATAGTGATAATCAAGTAATCTGTAGTTACCAAACATCGAATGATTGGCTATCACCAAATTTTGGAAGTATGTGTAACATGGTTTGGTTTAAGCTTCTTAATAATGGCTCTAAAAATGTATTAGAGTTTTATCAAGAAGATCCTTCCTCAGCGGAACTTACATTAGATAGAATACAAGTTGGCAATGATTCGGTGTTATTTGAGCGTAATGGCACTTCATTAAAAGCTCGTAAAATTATAGGGACTAATTACTATGGCTGGCATGATAAAACATTTGACGCATTAAGAGTATTCGATCAAACCGGAAACCTTATATATAATTGTACAAATATCTTAAAATATTTTGATCAGGTGATGTGTTTTAATGTAGAGTTTGATAAAATAGGTGGTGGATTATTGCTTGATTTCGGTAATGGTAGTACACCTACTTTTGTTTTTGTTCCGGACAGTTTAAGTAAACAATCCTCGCGTAAAATGTCTGACGTGTATGAATCAAAATCTCAAGGATATATAAAGGTGATTGGTCGTGACGATAAGTGCTATACTTTGTTAACTGACAAAATTACAGGACAGGATATGATAGGGCTATTTACGAAAAATGGTGATAATAAGTGGGGTGCCCCTCTATTGATCGATATTAATGAATTCAGAAAGCCTGCTGAAGGAAAAGTTACGCACAAGGAGTTTGGTGGTGTATATTTTTATTGTGATGGAAACATGAATGTGTATGCTAATAGCGAAGAAAAACAATCTGATGTCGATAGGTTGTTGTTAAACTTAGATAATTGCAGCATTATTATAAAAAATAGCAGTAAAGGTAGCAAAAAAGATAATTCATTTACTTATGTCGAAATAAGTGAAGATGATTTTACTAAAGCGTGTAACAAAGATATTAACTTTGCTATAAACAATCTCAGTCATGATGCCGTTAAGAACAATGGTACAGTTCAAGCACTAGCTAAGTTAGCGATTTTAAAGCAGCAATTGATTGATGACATCGTCGCTATTCAAGGAGCAGGACATGACAGCTTAGATTTTGAAGAAAAAGTTAAGGGGCTCAACCTTAGAGTGTTTAAGGCTCTTAAGGACAAAGACCAAAAAGAGCTAATTGCTAAGATAAATGAAGCATATAAGAACGCGTTTGATACTTTTGTTTCAAGTGACATTATGCAGGCAAAGGCGTTTGATGAAACGTTGGAAAAAGTAGGTAATGTGATTAAGAATGCTAATCTTACTGACTCTTGGAATTGGTCGAATGAGTATCTCGATGTTGCTAAATCGGCTATGAAAGAATTTGAGGAACCTTTATCTGGTTTTAGTAGTACTATAAGTTCTACTGATGTAGATAAGCTAGATGTCTCTCGCTTAAGACCGGCTATTGAGATGCAGTATTTCCAATTCGCATCTTATTATGCTAAAATTAGAATTCCTGATTCAGTATATCGTTCTATAATCAAGAATAAGTTGGATTTTATAAAGAGTTCTCCTTATGCATCTTTCTGGTATAAACCTCAAAAAAGTACTAATAAAAAGAAGTAATTGTTAGCCTATAGAATAAGCTGTCTCACTTTGCGTGAGATGGCTTTTTTTGTATTAAGTATAAATGCAGTTTTTTGAGAATCGGCTTGACTTTTTTGGTATCCTTTGCTAGCATGATGTATCTTTAGATTATTCAATCAAAAATGTTCGTTTTACGCGTTTGTTGCGATTGGTTTTGTTATGAGTGATTTTCATGGTGGTTTGCTAAAAACTTACGGAAGGAAGAAAGGGAAAACATTGACTTCTAGAAAGAAGCGAGTTTTAGCTGATATTATTGGTGCATATGGTGTAGATCTACCAGACTCGTCTGACATTTCTCCAATAGCATTCTTTGAGCAAAAAATTAATTGTACTGTAGATTGCGATAGTAGAGTGATTTTTGAGATAGGGTTTGGAAATGGTGGACACTTAGTAGATCGAGCCAAAAGGTACAAAAATGCCATTTTTATTGGATGTGAACCATATGAAAATGGGGTGGCTAGTACTGCAGTCTTGATTGAGGAAAATAATATAAAAAATATACGTATTCATCCCGGAGATTCAAGAGATCTATTGTTAAAGTTGAAAAATTGCAGTGTAGACGAATTTTATGTAATGTTTCCTGATCCTTGGCCTAAGAAAAAACATATAAAACGTAGGTTGATGTCTGTTTCGTTTTTAAAATGTTTGTCAGATAAACTAAAAAATCGTGGAATTATCAATTTCGCCAGTGATCAGGTGCATTATGTGGATTTCGTTCTGGATAATGTGGAAGAGTATAATAAAATATATAGCGATAGTAAATTACACGTTTATTTAGAACGATCTGACAATGATAATGATGCGATTAGATTATGTGCTTTTTCTGAAAAACCGTGTTGTTGGAGTAGCACAAAATATGAGCAAAAAGCGCTTGCACGAGGTGAGAAGTGCTATTACGTAAGGGTTTTTAAAGATTGCGGAGAGATTTAGATGTTAAATAAAATCGATAAAATATTAGAGGCTCCATTTGCAAATCTTGGGCTTGATATAATTTCAATATCTATGCATAGATTGGGAAAAACGAATATTTTGCAGGTTTTAATTGATAGGCAAGATGGAGGCAATGTCTCTATTGAAGATTGTGTAGAGTGTAATAAAATTGCGTCGGTTCTGCTTGATGTTGATGATATAGTAGAAGGTAAGTATAATCTAGAAATTAGCTCTGCAGGAGAAAACCGTCCTATTGTAAAGTTGAGAGATTTTCGTAGGTTTATTGGCGAAAAAGTGAAGGTTGAATTAAATAGGGAAATAAATAATAGAAAAAGATTTAAAGGGGCAATAGATTCAATTAAAGAATGTGAAGATGGCAATGTAGAAATTTTGTTCAAGGACATAGAAAATGAAAATAAAGACGAAAGTCGTGAAATGTCTGTTAAATTTGAAGATATAAAAAAATGCATAATTAAAAGAATTTTTGAAATTAAGAAATAGGGAGAGTAAATATGAATACGTCATTGTTGGGAAATTCTAAGTTTTATGGGGCGGAATTGTTGCAGATAATCGATTCTGTCGCTGGAGAAAAAGGTTTTGAGCGTACTGTTGTTATTTCTGCTATTGAGGAAGCAATTGGTAAAGCTGCAAAGACAAAATATGGATTGGAATTCGATATTAGAGCAAAGATAAACGGGAAGACAGGTATGATGTCTTTGGTGAAGAATGTTACCGTAGTTTCGGATGATCAGCCTACGATTAATGAATATACAGAATGTAGGTTAAGTGAAGCTAAAAAAAATAATCCTGATTTAGAGGTCGGGGAGGTTATAACAGAGGAATTGCCTCCTATCGAGTTTGGGCGTTGGGCAGCTCAAATTGGTAGGCAGTCAGTTGTTCAGATATTCCGTAATGCAGATAAACTTAAGCAATATAACTCTTTTAAAGATAGAGTAGGGACTATAGTTAGTGGTATTGTAAGAAAGGTAGATAACAGGAGCATTGTTATTGAAGTAGGTAGGGGGGAAGTTTCTATAGGGAAAGATCAACTTATTCCTAGAGAAAATTTTAGGATTGGAGATAGAATAAAGGCGTATGTTGTTGAAGTGGAGCAGAATGACCGTGGTGTTAATATAGTTTTATCTAGAACACATCCAATGTTTTTAGCCCAGTTGTTTAAGCAAGAAGTACCTGAAATTTATGATGGAATTATCGATATAAAGTCGGCAGCTAGAGACCCCGGTAGTCGAGCTAAAATTGCTGTTTATTCTCATGATAAAAATATAGATCCTATTGGGGCATGCGTAGGTGTAAGGGGGGCTAGGGTTCAAGCTATAGTCCAGGAATTACAAGGTGAGAAGGTAGATATAGTCCTATGGGATTCTGATATTGCAACATTTGCAGTAAATGCTCTGGCTCCTGCTGAAATTTCAAAAGTAATATTAGATGAAGATCACAGGTGCTTTGAGGTTCTAGTTCCAGATAGCCAGTTGAGTCTAGCTATAGGTAAGAAAGGACAAAATATAAAGTTGGCATCTCAGCTAATTAACTGGAAATTAGATGTTATATCAGAAAGTGAAGAGAAAGAAAGAGTTAATAAAGAATATAGAGAATTAGCTGCAAAATTTGTAGAAGCAATTGGATGTGATGAAATGATGGCTCATTGGCTGGTCTCTGAGGGGATTTCTAGTGTGGAAGAACTGGCTTATATAGATCTTGAAGAGTTGTGTTCGATAGGAGAGATAGAACGCGATGTTGCAACTAATATGCAAAACAAAGCTAAGGAGTTTTTAGAAAATAAAGAGGCTGAGATTTCTAAAAAATTATCTAATTATAAAGTGGATGAGAATTTGATCGATTTAGAAGCTTTTTCTAATGAAGAAATTTTAAGTTTATGTGAAAATGGAATTATGAATTTGCAACAGTTGGCAGATTTGGCTAGTGATGAGCTAACAGATATCTTACCGGGGTTAGATTCAGAATTCGCATGTGAAGTCGTAATGAAAGCAAGATCTATCTGCGGTATGTGTTAATCGATTTAATGTTGGGGTGTGTCACATGGGTGAAGATAATAAAAATAATGGGAAAATTCGACAAAGTTTTTCTAATGGAAGGTCGAAAGTCGTTACAGTAGAAGTAAAGAAAAAAAGAAGTTTCGGAGATTTTAAGAACAGAAGTAGCGGTAGCCATAGTTCAACAAATGCTTTCGTGCAAAAATCTGGTTTAACTAATGATGAGTTACAGAATAGGATAAAAGTTGTGCAGGAATTAGCTGCTACTCATAAATTAGAAGCGCAAAAACGAGAAGCAGAAGCAAATAATATTGTTTCGTCTCGCTTAACTGAGCTGGAAGCTCAGAGGTTAGTCGCATCATCTCAAAACGTATCAGAAGATGAAAGTAGTAATTCTAATAAGGAAGTCGTTAAAGTCGATAATGATGCCAATCGAGTCGAAGAGAAAACTGGAAAGAAAGTTGATATTAACTCAGATAGAAAATCTGGCGATTCGAGAAGAACAGATGGTTTGAAGGCTAAATTCAATGACAGAAAAACTGATGAAGGTAGAGGTTCATATGCTCTTAATAAGCGAAAATTTGAAAAAGGAAATGCGCAATCTCAGGATAGACAATCTGTGAGTAGAGGGAAAAATTTTGTTAGAGAGAATAACGCTATTGCTAACTCTTATATGCGAGCTGCCGCTGATGCATATGCTACGAGTCAAGCAGCTGAGAACAATAAGTTTTCAATGAAGGGGAAACAGGATAAAAATAAGGTGCTCGATGATAGGAATCAATCAGAAAATAGTAAAAAGAATAAAAATACTGGTTTCGAGAGAAATTTAGATAGAGGAGGAAAGATATCGATTTATAATGCTCTTGATGAAAATGATGATGATTTTAGAGGAAGTCGTAAATCTAAGACAAAGAAAAATCACAATAAACATGTTGCGACAGATGATAGCGTTAAAATTATAAAAGAAGTACAACTTCCAGAAACAATATCAGTTCAAGAATTAGCGAACAGGATGGCTGTACGATCTGGAGAGTTGATTAAGTCTCTCATGAAAATGGGAGTTATGGCCACAATTAACCAGACATTAGATGCAGATACAGCTGAATTGGTTGTTTTGGAGTTAGGGCACAAAGTTAAGAGAGTAGATAACTCTGCGATCGAGCAAGAATTATTAATGTCTGACGCATCAGTAAGAGAGGTCGAGATTGTAACAAGGGCTCCGATAGTTACAGTTATGGGACACGTGGATCACGGGAAAACTTCTCTTTTGGATGCCTTAAGAAAAACAGATATTGCTTTATCTGAGGCAGGTGGGATTACTCAACATATTGGTGCTTACCAAATTACACTTCAAGATGACCGAAAAATTACATTTATAGATACACCTGGGCATGCTGCTTTTACTGAGATGCGTGCACGTGGCGCTAATGTTACAGATGTTGTCGTACTCGTTGTCGCTGCAGACGATGGAGTTAAAGAGCAAACTATTGAGGCAATAAATCATGCTAAAGCTGCAAATGTACCTATGATTATAGCAATAAACAAAATTGATAAAGTCGGAGCAGATCCTAATAGAGTTCGTAATGAACTTTTAAATTACGAAATTGTTGTAGAGTCATTGGGTGGTGATGTTATCGATGTTGAGGTTTCTGCGAAATCTGGCATTAATTTGGATAAATTGGAAGAAAGTATTTTGTTGCAAGCGGAATTTCTCGAATTGAAAGCTGATAAGAATAAAAACGCAAAAGCTGTTGTTGTAGAATCTAAAGTAGAGAAAGGTTTAGGCCCAGTCGCAACGATCTTAGTACAAAATGGAACGCTAAAACTTGGTGATGTTTTCGTATGTGGTATATCATACGGTAAGGTAAGAGCTATAAAAAATGATTTGAAAATGAATTTACAAGAGTTGCAGCCTGGTGCTCCTGGTGAAATAATTGGTTTTAACATAACACCGGTTCCAGGTGACGATTTTATGGTGATTTCATCAGAGCAAAAAGCAAAAGAAATTGCAGATATGCGCGCTGTAAAAAAGAAAGAAAAAGAATGGCTTCAGAAAAGCAAAATGTCTTTTGCTGATATGTTCGCTCAAGGTAAGAGTAGTGCAAAGATGAGTGTATTACCTGTAATTGTTAAAGGCGATGTCCAAGGTTCTATAGAGGCTATTTCTGAAAGTTTGAAGAAATTAGCGACAGATGAAGTTTCTGTAAATATTTTACATTCAGGAGTCGGAGGGATTACAGAAAGTGATGTTATTTTAGCAAATGCATCTAACGCATTAATATTAGGGTTTAATGTTAGAGCAAATTTACAAGCTAGAGAGCTCAGTTTAACTAATGGAATAGAACTTAAATATTATTCAGTCATATATGATTTGATTGATGATGTAAAATCAATACTTTCAGGTATGCTTTCTCCTATTCTTTCCGAAAAGGTAATAGGTACTGCTGAAATTAGACAAATATTTGAGATTTCTAGTGTAGGAAAGGTTGCAGGGTGTATGGTAACTCATGGGGTAATCAAGCGTGTTGCGAAGGTGCGAGTTTTGCGAGACAATGTTGTAATTCATACAGGTAATGTGAAGTCCATATATCGAAAGAAAGATGAAGCGAAGGAAGTAAAAGAAGGTTTTGAGTGTGGTGTATGCTTGGAGAGTTATGGGGATATTCACTTAAATGATGTTTTAGAATTTTTTGAAATAGAAAAAACTGCAAGAAGTTTATGATAGACTGAGGTACTCATGCGAATAGAGAAAAAGAAAAGAGATTCAGTTAGACAGTTGCGTGTTGCTCATGACATAAGGGAATTAATGGCGAGAGTGCTTCAAGTAGATCGACCTTATGATCCTAATTTAGAAACTTTAATCGTTTCAATAACATCTGTTCAGGTTAGCGCTAGTTTACAAGATGTAAAAATATTTGTGCTACCGATGGATAAGGAAAAGTCTGACTATATTATGGAATATTTGCAAAAGCATACTACATATTTTAAAACGATCCTTGGTCAAAAATTACAATTGAAATTTGTTCCAAATATCAAGTTTTTCTTTGATGAGTCGTATGATTATGCTGATCATATAAATAAGGTTTTTGAAAAAGCTGGTATTTGATGTGTAGTTATTTCTTTAGATAGCGCTCTTAGTGTGTGCATTATTTAGGTTTTTATTATACAGAAATACTGAAATTTTATTGCATTTTATTTTTAATAAGCGAGATTTTGAAAAAAATTTTATGTATAATTGTTCCAGTAAATTTATTCGTTATTAACAGAATTGGTGTACAATTTTGTTGATTAGTTTAATAGTTTTTTGACTTGGAGTTTATTATGAACATTCAAAAACTTTTCGTGTTTACGTGCTTGATGGCATTAGCTGCGTGTAGCTCCCCGAAAAAATGTTATATGAAAGACAACGAGTGTTGCGTTGTTGGTGAGTCTTGTGATTTTGTTAATTGTGCAGGTGATAGAACATTCTTCGATTTCGATAAAGCGGAATTGACAAGTGATGCTAAGTGTTCTTTAGATAAGCAAATTAAGTGGTTGCAGAAGTACTGTTGTAAGAATATTTTGATTGAAGGACATTGCGACGAGAGAGGCACAAGAGAGTATAACTTAGGTCTTGGAGAAAAAAGAGCTAAAGCTGTCGCAGATTATTTGATAGCAAACGGTATAGCAGAAAACAGAATAAGAATAGTATCTTATGGAAAAGATAAGCCTATAGAGTTACCTGAAGGTTCAACAAAAGAGGAAATCTGGAAAGCTAATAGGGTTGCGATTTCAGTTATAGAGTAGTATAAGATTACTATAATCGTTAGAGCGCGTAAGACGTTATGTATATTACGCGCACTACTTACTTTATGTAAATTGGTATTATCAGTATTCTTTTTATTGATTTGATGATATCAATAATATATTTTTTTGACTCGTGGACCAAGTTTGCATGTCATTTCATGAGGTAATGTCGAGTTGCTTATGGCAAGCTGTTCAAGAGTGTTGTCGTCGTCAACTATACATACCCAATTTCCAGGTATTAGTGTTTTTTGGTCATGTGTAGAGATATCTACAACAGTGTAATCCATCGATATGCGTCCGAGTATATTGGCTTTTTGTCCATTTAAATATATAAAGCTATTTTCACTAAGTTTTCTCATCAACCCGTCAGCATAACCAATACCTAACGTCGCTACTGTCATATCTTTATCAGCTACGAATGTCGCTCCGTATCCTATAGTGTCTCCTTTTCTTATCTGATCAATTTGAAGTAATTTTGTATAAATGCCAATAACTGGCTTAAGCTCTCCTATAAGGTCTTTTCTGACCATATAACCATACATTGCTTTTCCGATTCTGACCATATCGAATAAATAGCTTTTATCTAGAAATACTCCATTCGTGCTTGAGAGACTTCTTTTCGTGTTGGGAAAGTGTTTGCTAGCTAATTCAAATCTGTTTTTTTGAATTTCATTCATTGGGTGAGAAGGCTCGTCTGCGCAGGCTAAGTGAGACATTACATATGATATTGGTAAACCGTATTCATTATATATAGCACACACTTTTTCTGCGTCTGTGACTCTAAATCCGTTTCTAGACATTCCTGTATCGATATGTACAATGCTATTTCTTCTCTCATCGTACTTTCCAGCACATTTTGTCCAGATTTCTAGTTGGCCAAATGACGTTATAACTGGAGTTAAACTATAATCCTTGAAATATTCATAAGTATCCTTCAATATACCTCCAAGTATGTATATGTTTGCATTTTTTTGAGCTGCTCTTAGTATATTTCTTGTAACTATTCCTTCTTCAATTGTCGCTACAAAAAAATCTTTGCATTTTGCTTCAGTTAAAACTGGTATTGTATGCTCTAGGCCAAATCCGTAAGAATTCGCCTTAATAACGCTGGCACATTTTACATCTTCACCTACAATTTTTTTTACTTTCTCATAATTATGCCTGATGTTAGATGTGTGTATTATACATGCACAAACTTCATAAGGTGGTATTAAGTTTAATAGTTTTTTTGCATTTTCTTCCATGTCGGTCTCGAAACGTTTTGTAATATATGTTACTATTCTAACGTTGCTGATTTTACTATGCTTTCACTTGAATTTACAGTAAAATATTGCGAAGACATTTTAAAAATGTATTTTCGGGGGTTGATAGACTTGTATGATTGTTGTTTTTGGCTCAATAAATGTAGACACGATCGTAAATGTTGATGATTTGCCAATGGTTGGTGAGACTGTCTTGGGCTTTTCTAAAATTAAAAATGCGGGAGGGAAGGGGGCAAATCAGGCTGTCGCTGCGTCAAAAATGCAAAGGGAGGTTTATTTTTTTGGAAGCGTAGGACAGGATCAAAATGGGAATATGTTGCTTGAAAATTTGCAGTCTTATGGTCTTGATATTTCAAATGTGAATGTTGTTTCAGATGTGTCTGGAAAAGCGTATATAACTGTTAGTAAGGACTCTAACAATACTATTGTATATGTACCAGGTGCAAATTTATCTACTAGTGCATCGCAGGTTCATAGCCATTTTCTTACTGAGAAAACTATACTGTTGCTTCAGATGGAAATTCAGCCTGTAGAAAACTGGAAATTAGCAATGCGAGCAAAAAATCATGGTGCAAAAGTTGTACTTAATGCGGCTCCAGCTTGTGATATCCCAGAAGATATTTTGAAAAATATCGATATTTTAATTATGAATAAAGTTGAGGCGATGGTCTTAGCTAAGCAGCATAATTTGTATGATGCTTCTCCTGAAGAAATCGCGAGATTTGTTTATTCAAAATATAATATCTCTTGTATTGTTACGCTTGGTTCAGATGGTGTTATAGGGATAGAAAACGGGATTGTTTATAATATTAAAGCACTAAACGTAATGAGTATTGATACTACTTGTGCTGGAGATGCTTTTGTAGGTGTATTCGTTTCATGTATGGATGCAGGAAAAACATTCGAGGAAAGTCTGATGTTTGGTAATATTGCTGGAGGTTTGGCCACGACGATTCAAGGAAGTCAAAAAAGTTTACCTTCATATGATGATATATTGAGTGTTGAGCAGACAATCGTAAAATCTGGTGAATAGTTTTTCGGAAGGCATGTTTTTATGAAATTATATAGTTTTTTATTGTGTCCATTTTGTAGAAGTATTCGTGTTTTGTTAAGTGAAAACTCGATGGATTATATTAATATTAATATTGGTTTATGGACTGAAAAAGAAAATTTTAAGACTAGTGATGAATGGAATCATTTACCTGTATTAATGCCTAAACAAACTGCTAGTTCAAAGATTTCTGGTTTTTTAGCAATATCTAATTATATAAACGATGTAAAAAAGATTAAAAGTAGTTCTTCGATAATGGAGGCGAATCGTATCGCAGAAAGATTCAATACCTTTTTCTTTGCTGATGTAACGTGGCGTTTAGTATATGAAAAAGTAGTGAAAAAGTACGTTTCGAATAGGTCTCCAGATTCTTCTGCTATTAGATATGCATTAAATAGTATAGATTTGTATTTCGAAGAATTATCTTGGTTAATAGATCATAGGACTTGGCTTGCCGGGGAAAATTTTTCTATTGCTGACATAGTCGTAGCATCTCATATATCTTGTATTGATTATTTAAATGAAATAAATTGGAGCGATTTTGAATCTGTAAAAAATTGGTATATGAGTGTAAAGTGTAGACCGTCATTCCAACCACTTCTAAAAGATAGAATACAGGGAATTTCTCCTTCTAAAAATTATTCTCTGCTAGATTTTTAGCTATTTTAACTTTATTTTTGTATTTTCATGATTTAAATATAGCAATATTTATTTTATGGCATTGGCATTTATCATGAAGTTAAAGTATCTGAAATATGTACCTGTATTGTGTAGTATTGTGTATTCTGCATTTATATCTCAAGAATTATTCGCATCTAAAGATGACGCTAAGACTGAAGATGAGTTGAAAATAGAAAGTTTCATTTTTGAAGTGAATAAATTCAAAGAGTCTAAAGATAGTGATAGTGCGAGAAAGAAAATACCGCAAGAAATCGTAAATTTCGCAACTAAGTATGTACGTGAAAATAGCATACCACTTAAGCTAATTGATTTCCATAAGGAAAAAATTCAAAATGAAACAGGGTTAAAAATAGAATCAGTACATGACAAAGAAAACAAGACTAGAACAGTCCATTTTAAATATACAGGAGTTTATACTAGCAATCCTAATACTGATCATTATCTGCAAAGGTATGATGTGAATGCTTCTTCTACAAATTTTAAGACATTAGAAGATAGTATTATTAAGAATGTTGAAATGCTTCTAGCTAAGTCTGAACAGCGTATATTAACAGAGATACAGAAACGTCATGAGTTAAATAGAGAATTTTTATCGAAAATTCCACTTAATGATAGTAATAGTATTAAGCCAAGTGATTTAACGGGTATTGGTAAAGTTGTAGATGCTGTCAAGCAAGAAAGTAGTGATATAAGTAGTTCTGATAATGCTAGTAAAGGTTTAGATACACAACAGTATGTCGAAAAATTTGCAAAGATGTATCCATTGTATTACGGTATATTGATGAATAAATATACACTTGATGAAATTAAAGAATTTAATTTAGATCAGTTAAAAGAGCATGCTTACCTTAAGGATTATTGGGCTGATTATATTAATGCTAATACATTTAAACGAGAAAGAACTACATTAAATGATAATGAGATAAAATTAGCAGTTGGGTATCTTAAAGAGCAAGCTAATGATCAAAAAATGAAAGGTAACTTAGAATTAGTATTACTTGAGAAATCTCCACGAAAAACGTGTATGTTGACAGAATCTGGCTTGAAGCAAACATTAAATAAGATTTATGAATTGACTGAGTTTAAAAAAACTAATGAAGGTAATACTAAAAGTAAAATAGCTGCTTATAATGATATGATTGCTAAAGAAGGATTGACATCAAAAGAAATAAATAGGGTAGATCCTGAAAAATTAAAAAGAGCTAATGAAAAGCGAAATAAAGCTGTAAGAGAAAGAAATAAAAAATTAGAGGTAGTAAAAAGTAACACACTGGAGAAAACAAAAGAAGTAGCTAACGTCGAGCATGTTAATAATATTCCACCGCCGCCACAAGCTCCTGCGATAGATGAAAGCATTTCGAATAAGAATAAGGAGACTGCTAATAAGCAGCAAATTACAGGAGCAAGGTCATTTCTGGAGAAAACAAAAGAAGTAGCTAACGTCGAGCATGTTAATAATATTCCACCGCCGCCACAAGCTCCTGCGATAGATAAAAGCACTTTGAATAAGAATGGAAAGACAGCGATTGGTCATCAAAGTTCAGGAGCAAGGTCATTTTTAGATGATATTAAAGCTAGAGGTAAGATCGGTGGGTGATAGCTAGATTTGAACTTTATTGATACTCGCTGTTTCTTTAAAACAATGTCAGCTACCATCTTTAAGATGTGTAGCTGTTTTTGTGGAGTTTATGTATTCCTTGGTAACCAGAATCTGCTAGGGCTTTAACGCCTATTGGAATTTTATCACTCTCTTTTCTTATCTTAAAATCATGAGTTTTACCTGAGAATACCTTCGATACATTTATAATTTTTCAGTATTTATAAAACAGCTGTGAATAAATCATACAATATACTTTTTAAAACAAGAAAAGTAATGTATCATATTCATAGTAATGTATTTTCGGAGATTTTATGGATTATCGTTTCCCTATAGATATAGATGGTTTGAAAATAGCAGCTATAATAGCTGTAATTTCAATAGTCGTAAGCATAGTAAATTCTAACTTTGGATGGGTCGGGGCGATATTGACAGTTTGCTGCCTAGGCTTTTTTAGGGATCCAGATAGAGTAACTCCTAAAAACATAAGTAATCAAATAATTAGTCCTGCTGATGGATGTGTACAAAAGGTCTGCGATTGTATTCCGCAAGAGGAACTCGGCCTCGGGAATGAAAAAGTGAAAAAAATTAGCATTTTTATGAGTATTTTTGATGTACACGTTAATAGAAGTCCTGTATCTGGGACATTAGAAAAAATACAGTACATTCCAGGTAAGTTTTTTAATGCAACTTTAGATAAAGCTAGTGTCGATAATGAAAGAGAGATTTTTACAGTGCGTACTGATGATGGGGAAAAAGTCGTATTCGTTCGTATAGCTGGGTTGATAGCGCGTAGAATAAGATGCGATGTAAAAGAAGGAGATAGAATTGAGGCAGGACAAAGAGTCGGAATAATTAGGTTTGGAAGTCGTGTAGATGTATATTTGCCCAATGATATATCTACTTCAGTAGAAGAAGGGCAGACTACTGTAGCCGGTGAAACAGTAATTGCTAAATTTTAGTAATTTGAAGGTTAGTGAATAGAATGAGAAAAAAGTCTAAATTATCTAGTTTTCCTGTTGTTAGAATAGTTCCATGCGTGATTACGCTTGCAGCATTGTGCTTAGGCCTGACATCAATAAGATGCAGTTTGTCCGGTTGTTTAGAGATGGCTATAATTTGCTTATTTTTATCAGCATTATTTGACGCTCTTGACGGGCGTGTCGCAAGGTTTCTCGGATGCCCATCTCAGTTCGGAGCAGAATTAGACTCTTTGTCTGATCTTGTATGTTTTGGCGTAACTCCTGCAATGATTATGTACACAACAGTATTGATGCAACACTCTACTATTGGATGGGCAGCTTGTTTGTATTTTACTGTTTGTTGCGCTCTTCGTTTGGCTAGATTTAATGTTGACCAAATAAACAGTGCACATGGAACTAAGGCAGAAAAGGGGAAAGCGAATCTTAGACTTTTTTTTACAGGCGTACCTGCTCCAGCTGGCGCTATTCTTGGAGTCTTTCCAGCTATAGTGTATCTACAAGTTCAAAATGATGTTGCGTTATCTCCAGTAGTTTCTATCTTGTTTTTAATATTATCTGGATCATTGATGGTGTCTAGAATTCATACATTTTCATCAAAAATGATAAAAATAGAACAGAAACAAATAATTCCTGCAATATTATTAATTAGTTTAGTTGTAATATTTCTAATTGTTGAACCATGGTATACATTATCTGTATTAGTGCTAGTGTATGCAATTTCGATTCCTTTTGGCGAGATGCGCTATAGAAAAATCTTGATGCTGACTGGTGAAACTGGAAAGAAAGATTTAGCAAATGAAAAAACAGAAAATATCTAGGGACATTGTTTCGGTTCTTGCCGCTGTATATGTAAGCGTATTTTGTGTATTTGCAGTTGAGGAGCGCTGTCCAATATTTACAAGCGATGATGTTAGGATTTTTGCGGATGATCTAGCTAATATAGATTTTCGAAATACCGATGAAGAAAAGAAGCTATATATATACGTAGGAATAGATTTTTTATCTGAAGAATTAGTCGAACTTTTTTCAAAGTTATCTGGCATTGATGTAGTCGTAGATATTTTTGATTCAAATGAAATTTTAGAGGCTAAGTTGTTAGCAGGTGGGGATAATTATGATGTAGTTTTTCCTACGGCTTTTCCATTTTTTGCTAGACAGCTACAAACTGGAATATTTCAGAAAGTTGATAAAAGTGAATTTGATTACAATGATTTGGATGAAGACATTTTAGAAAAATTGAGAACATTCGATATAAATAATCAATATTGTATTCCATTCCAATGGGGGATTTCAGGAATTGGTATTAACGAAAAAGTTGTAAAAAAGGTTTGTCCAGATGCTCCATTAGATAGTTTAGCTATTGTTTTCGATAAGAGATATGCTAGCAAACTAGCGAAACATGGCATTTCTGTGTATGAATCTCATGAAGAATTATTTCCTACTGTACTTGCATATTTAGGAAAAGATCCTGAGGCTTGTGATGAAAATGATTTAGCCGCGATTACTCACGTTTTACTTGACGTAAGAAAATATATTTTTAAGTTTACAAATTATGGTTTCGAGGATTTATCTTCTGGAAGCTCATGCGTAATTTTAGGTACTTCTGGCGATATAAAACATATAATTAGACAAGATCAACAAAGATATGGAAAGTCTAATATCAAATTTATTTTGCCGAAAGAGGGGACTTCACTATGGGTCGATGTTTGTGCAATTCCAAAAACATCAAAGCACATTAAAAATGCTACTTTGTTTTTAAAGTTCCTACTTTCACCTAAGATTAATGCAATTATAGCAAATTCAACTAGTAGAGCAACTTGCACAATATCATCTAGAAAATATGTGAAGAAGGATTTAATAGATGATAAAACAATTTACCCAGGTGCAAATGTTAAACAAAATAGTTATATATAAAAGTATACGCCTGGTTATATAAACAGGTTGAAAATAAAAGCGCTAACGAAAATTAAGGTGTATAACTAAATGAAAAATTATACATTTGGGATATTATCAATATCTCTATTGTTATCATCTGGATTTCTGATTGATTGTTATTATGAAATTACCAGGCAGCAAGAGAAGAATTATTCTACTAAAGTTATTGTGACGAACAATGAGACATTGAGTGATACATGTATTGGATTAGAAAAAGTTGGTATAGCGAAAAGTTCAATTTATGCAAGAATCGCAATAGAATATTTAAAATTAATCGGATATAAGTTAGCTCCAGGGGAATATAAGATAGCGAAAAAATATACTTTATTAGAGGCAATTAAAAAGTTATGTTCAGGAGATGTTATTGTCCACAATATAGTAATATTTAGAGGGCAAACTAAGGTTAGTATTGTAGATATGCTGAATAAGCGAAATGACTTGCTGGGAGAGATAACAGTTGATTTATCTGAAGGTGATATTTTAGCTGGCAAATATGAATTTGTTCATCCTACTACAAAAAATGCCATCATATTGCAAATGAAAAAGAGTAAACAGCAAATATTAAATGATCTATGGGAAGCTAGGGCAAGCGGATGTATACTAAATAATGCAGAAGAAGCCGTCTGTTTAGCTTCTATCGTAGCAAGGGAAGCCATGAAAATAGACGATATAAAATTTGTAGCTAGTGTTTTTTTAAATAGATTAAAAACCGGTATGAGATTACAATCATGTGCAGTCTCAATATATTATCTGACTAATGGCACTTTTGATGGAATACGCCATTTAAAACTTAATGACAGGTTTGTCGATATTCCTGGAAATACATATAAAAATGGAGGTTTGCCCCCTGAACCAATATGTTCTCCGTCAGTTATAGATATAGAAGCCGTAACAAATCCAATCAAATCATCTTATTTTTATTTTGCTAGTAACCCAGATTCAGCAGACTTACATTTTTCTAATACACATGACGAACATTGTGCATATAAGAGAAAATTTAAAAAAGCGTGGAAAAAAATTAGATAGCCGGAGAAAGTACTTTTGTATTATATCTACTTATATCACGCCTTCTTTCTAAATGCTAATGCGCGTTTTATGCCTGACTGGTCGTCTTTGTGCTTTACTAGAGAAAATTTATTTTGCTCAAAGATTTTACAAACATCTTCAAATTGGTCATATCCAATTTCAACAATTACTATACCATCTTCATGTAATAATGATTCAGATTTTTGTGCAATTGCTCTGTAGAATACAAGTCCATCTTCACCGCCATCTAGGGCTCGGATAGGATCATATTGCTTTACATTACAGTCTAAATTTTCGATTTCAGATGATCTTATATATGGAGGATTACTTACAATAAGATCGAATTTCTCTAATATATCGCAATTGTTTAAAAAATCAATTATTTCGAAATTTATATTGCGATTATATAAAGCACTATTCGCGTTTGTGATAGCTACTTCCAATGCTTTTTTGCTAATATCAATTCCAAGCCCTTTTGCGTTTTTAAATTCTATAAGCAACGTGATAATTAGGCATCCACTTCCTGTCCCTATATCAAGTATAGATAAGTTTGATTCTTTTGGGAAAAGAGAAAGCGCTAAATCGATAATGGTTTCGGAGTCTTCTCTAGGATCTAAAACTTCATCATTTACAAAAAACTTGTGATTGTAAAAGTATTTGCATTTTATAATCTTACTTATAGGTTTACTTCGTAAGTACTCATGTAAAAAACACATAAAAATAACGAATTCATCTTTTGTAAGTGCTTTGTCTAAATTAAAAAATATATCTTCATAGGTTGTACAACAAGCATTTGCAAGCAATATACGTAACTCTCTTACTAATGAACTATATTCCTTTTCAATTTTGTCATTAGAAATTTTTAATGCAATTTCTAACGCTAAATTTCTATCTATTTTCATCTGTCGAAAATGTTTCTAATAATTCAGCTTGATGCGCTTCAACTAAAGGCGTAATGATTTCATCCAGGCTGGTTCCTTCCATAATTTGACTAATTTTATATAACGTCAAGTTTATACGATGGTCGGTGACTCTTCCCTGTGGAAAATTGTATGTACGAATTCTTTCAGATCTATCTCCAGTACCTATTTGGCTCCTTCTATCTGATGCTCGTTCATTGGCAGCTTTTTGACTTTCTACCTCAAACACTCTCGCTCGGAGGATTTTCATAGCTTTTTGTCTATTCATATGTTGGGAGCGCTCATCTTGTTGCGTAACAACAATTCCAGTAGGAATATGCGTAATTCTTACAGCGCTTTCTGTCTTATTCACATGTTGCCCTCCAGCTCCAGAGGCACGCATGACATCAATTTTTAAGTCTTTTTCATCTAGTTGTACATCAACTTCTTCAGCTTCCGGAAGAACTGCAACAGTAGCAGCAGATGTGTGTACTCTTCCTCCAGATTCTGTAATCGGAACCCTTTGAACTCTGTGTACACCTGATTCGAACTTCAAAAGAGCAAATACACCTTTTCCACATATACTTGCTGTAGCTTCTTTAATACTTCCAATCCCAGTTTCATTACTGCTTAAGAGTTCGAATTTCCATTTTTTATGCTCTGCGTATTTTTGATACATTCTTAGCAAATCTCCAGCGAAAAGACCTGCTTCATCTCCTCCTGTACCAGCTCTGATTTCAATAATCGCATTTTTTTCATCCATTACATCTTTAGGTAGAAATTTAACTTCGACATCTCTTTTCAATTTTGGAAGAGATTTCTTTAATGCTACTAATTCCTCTTCCGCTAATGTTTTCATATCTGCGTCCAACGCTGGATCTTTTAGCATTTCTGATAAACTTTGTTCTTCTCGCAATGCATTTTTATATACAGAAATGACAGAAACGTAACCTTCTATTTCAGCGAATTCTTTTGATAATTTTATGAAGCTATCTGAATCTCTAGCATGTTCAGCTAACATAACTTTTAAATCTTCATATCTGTTTAAAATTTTATCCATCATATTTTCTATGGACATATCATACTCCTAAGCAGTTTTTTCTTCAGATTTTACAATTGTGTTTTACTTTCTGTTTCTTTGTTTTTTTCTGTATTAACATTATTCTCTTTGAGAGATTCATCTTTATCTATATCACTTTTAGTCCTCTCATCCTTTGCATTCTTTAATGTTTCCTCATTCACTACTAATTTATATTGTTTTTGTGCGGTAAAATGGTCTTCTTTATTTATAAGATATTCTAGCCCTGCTAATGCTGCGACTATAAGACCGAACATAACCCATGTAAATGCAAAAAACTTTTGTTTCATAATTGCTCCTTACTTTAACTTTTTATTTTCTTCTTGCTTTTTTAATATCATCGAGTAGCTTTTAAATGCTCTCAAAATTGTAAAAGCTTCTCTTAGTTGCAAATCCTTTTCTATTCTTTCGTCCAAAGGTAACTTCCTACACAATAAATCAAAATCGTCGTCATCACTTTTTTCTTTAGATTTTGCAAGTTCCTGTACTTTCTTGCGAATTTCTCCATCTGATTTAGAATCCACATTTTTAAGACCAAACAAATCTTTTACAAATCCCATGATTTTATTTACAGTATGCTGATTAACGTCTTCTTGCTCATTTTCTTTTTGGATTTTCTTTGCTGTGCATTCCGTTAAAACAGCACTTTCTTCAGACAAGCCACCTATTGCATGTTTAATATTTTCTTCTCTTAAACATGTGTAATCCTTTAATTCTGAAATAGATGCAGGTTTTACTTCTACATCAGGGGAAACGCCTTTGCATTGTATGCATTCGCCTGAAGGTTTATAGTGCATGGCAATTGTTATTTTCATTCCAGTTTTATTAGATAAAGGGATCAAGCTTTGTACTGAACCTTTTCCAAATGTTCTTGTCCCGACAATAATTGCCCTCTTATTATCCTGTAAAGCTGCTGCGACAATTTCGGGTGCAGATGCTGTCCCGCTGTTGACTAGCACTACGACTGGTTTCCCTTCTAATACGTCACCTTTTTTGGCATTAAATTCAAAAAACGTAGCAGGAACACGGCCTTTTGTTGTGACTATTTTCCCTGAATCTAAAAATGCATCTGCTACTGAATATGCTTCATCTAATAATCCTCCTGGATTATTTCTCATATCAAGAATTACGCCCTGAAATTTATCTCCTAGGTTTCGTTTTGCATCTTGTATGAATTTAAGCATATCTTTTGTTGTATTTTTATCAAATGATGAAATCCTTATATATCCAATTCCATCTAGAAGCTCTGCTTTTACAGATTGTATTTTTATTATATCTCTAGTAATTTCTATGTCGAATGGATCTTTGCCTGTTCTTTTTATTTTTAGTTTGACTTTCGTCCCAGGTTTTCCTCTTAACTTCGTTACTGCTTCATCTGCTGAAATTCCATTTATATATTCATCATCTATGCATATAACATAATCTCCAGATTTTAGTCCTTCCTTATACGCTGGTGTGTCATCTATCGGAGTTACGATTCTTATAAGTCCTGAATCTATTATTATTTCAGTCCCTATACCACCAAACTGACCGTCTGTTTGTTCTATCAATGATTTAAATGTT
>CAYLKK010000001.1:0-24491 GCA_964384495.1 uncultured Alphaproteobacteria bacterium | reverse complement strand
TCAATAAATTTAATTCAAGACCGATATGATTTGCAATTCCAAATGACTGTACTTTCTACTCTTTTTAATATATTCTTTCATAGTCGAGTGATCCTTTAAAAAAAATAAATTATATATCAATAATATCAGATCCCTCGACTCTCCTCTCCAATATTTCGTTCGGATTCTGCTTTTAGTCTGCCAGGGAAGATGTTCTTGTTTGTTTTTTAGCTAATAAAGCTATTTCTGTGCCAAGTAAACCGTAAAATGCCAACCAAACATGATACTGTATACAATGTATGAAATTCAGGAAAATTATTATGGAAATAGCAAAAAACAATGTGAGAAATCCGACTGTCCTCGCAGAGAATTTACTAGACAGTGCATGATATACAGCAAATTCAAGACATGTGAATCCGACTGCGCCTAGAACATCAAAACAATCATGAAAATTGCAGTGGACCAAACTCAACCCCAATAATGACAGTATTATCACAATTAAACCGCTTACATATCTATTTTTGCTTTCATACAAAATATATCCGTAAAATGCGGCAGCAGCGTGCATATGACCGCTAGGGAAAGCGTAACCATTTCCAAGGTGTGGAAATAATGGCACTTTAAAAAGCAATTTAAGCAGTGTATTGAAAATCATAACGAACAACAAGAAACACGCCGCTTTTGCATACAATTCTCTTTTGTGAAAAATCATACCAACGACAACGCAAGGCATTATAACAGTAATATGCCCGAATTTTAGACTCCAACGAGCCAAAATATCTAAACTAAAAAATCATTCATTTAGAACCTCTATATTTTTAATAATCTCTGTAGCATCAAATTCTACATTTATCTTAGCAGTCTTTATTCCGCTTGAAAGCCAAACTGGTATTCTCATTTTATCTTTTTCTGTCGTGACAATGTCGATGTCTTCGTTAATTTCAATCTGCATCTTTTTGGTAAAATTTTTTATATCTTTAATATCGTTTGACGAATACGGATAGTGGTCTGGGAAAGAAAAAGTTTTTATGACATTAAAATCAGAAAATCTATCAAAAAATTTTTGGTTACATCCCAACCCAGAAAACAACACAACATTTTTCTTGATGTTGCTTAAGTCAACCTTAGTGTTAGCTCTTATTATTTTACATGAATCTGCGCACATCTTTATCAAATCAAGTATGTCATACTTATCTTCGTTTAAAAATACAATTAAATCTGCATTATTAACTGCATAATTTATCTGCATCCGTAATGGGCCAATTGGCACCAATAGTTGATTCCCTAAATTTTGCAACCCATCAACAACTAAAACCTTTAAGTTAGGTTGCAATACTCTTTGGGACAACCCGTCATCTAATAAGATGATATTAAATGAATTTTTTTTTGCAATACTTATAAGATCGCGTCTATCATGGGCGACTGCTACATTTGTGTATTTTGATACCAATAATGCTTCATCTCCGACTTTATGATATGAGCTAATTTTATTGTCAACTAAAGTTGCATTTTTACTTCGTCTACCATATCCTTTTAATCCGATTAATGGATTAAACCCACTCTGCCTGAGTTTATATGCTAATTCTATCGCAAGCGGCGTTTTCCCAGCTCCACCAGCTGTTATGCCACCTATCGCTATAGTAAAAATGTTGGACTTATGTTTGTACTTTCTGGACAACACATATTTATATACAATGCTCAACAGTGTATTCAAATATAATAAAAATTTATTTGCCGGTCTATCCCAAAACTTCGGCTTATCTAACAACAACATACGTATAAAAAAATGACAACAAATGAAACATCATTATATACAAAAATTAAGTAATATAAAAATATATTTTAACAAAACAACCTATAGACAACCAACGATAAGAATTATTGCATCTACAATTTTCTTAATCATTGGTATTTAGAATAGTTTATAATAAACTATAGTAGCATTAATAGCGCACAAGCCCAACAACACTGGCTTCACAGGTGTTTCGTCATAACGTCATATAGTGTCTTAGCTTTTTTTTCATTTTTACCTTGATAAAGATCTCCAGAGAGGATCTTTGTCTTTAGATTCGCCAATAAATTTGAAACTTCTTGCTTAAAATTGCTATCATCCACAAGTTTCTGAAAGCATGAGTTGAATATCGATGCCCCCACTAAGTCGTACAGCCCAAGGAATAGGCTAAATATTGCGTTTTCATCTGTATCATTGCGAAATGCGGCTAATCTTTTGTTAAGACTATTAAGTTGTTTATTCTTTCTTTTGCTAGAACTGATTGAGTTAACCATTTCCTGTGCAATTTTATCAAATAAACTGCCATCTTTTTCTGCTGACTTTGCTCCTATTTCTTCCTGCTTTTCTATTGCTTTTTCAAAAAGATCTGACGTTTTTTGTTTCCCGTTTGACTCTTCCTTCTTTTCTACGTCCACTTCTCTGTCTATTGGTTTAACATCTGAGTTATTCAGTTCAGTATTATTATGCGTATTCTCTAAGGTGAGATTTTTCTTCTGATTTGAGACCCCGGTTCTGTGAGCTGGCTCTGTTTTTTGAGATTTTTTCTTACTCACCTTTTTATCTAAGTTAGTTTTGCTATTGTCTTTCTTCGGCTCTGTCGCACTTTTATATTCAGAATTGCTCTGAGTACCATCGGCAGATGCATTGTACGATACAATATCATCTTTTTGCTCTGCCTCAGCATCTTCCTGCTTTTCTATTGCTTTTTCAAAAAGATCTGAAGCGAACGTTTTGGCACATGCGCATACACACGAAACGCACAAATACATAATCAGAAAACTGCGCATTGTAACCTTACTAGAAAGACTTTATGCCACTGATTGTCAGCCTACCAAAGAACATTTCAAGTCTTCTGAAATTAGATAAAATACTATTTGCATCAATCTTTTCGCTTTTTATTGTATTAATATGGGTTGAAAAAACCTTTTTTAGAGAGTCGCAAAAATCTAAACCTTTCTCGGTTAGCTCAACAATTGATGATCTCTTATCATAATCTGCTTCTGTTTGTTTTATATACCCTGATTTAATTAATTTTTTAAGATTATATGAAATATTTGTCCCTAGATAATAACCTCTAGAAGATATTTCTCCTATTGGCATTGTTTGATTTCCGATTTTGTACAACAAAAGTGCCTGAATAGCTGACACCTCGTCCAACCCCATTTTACCTAGTTCTGTATCTATCGAATCAAGAACCAATTTATTTAATCTTTCTATACTACATATTAAATCAAAATATGCTTTATCCATGATCATCTCCTTTTTCTGTTTTTATTATACACATTGTACCTAAAAATTAATAATAAAGCGTTTATATTTGTGGATTTCATATGCAAAATCAGCGATGATCAATTTAGCTATTTTATTACAATGACAAAAATTTGCCTTTTATATTTTGATTCTTATATAATTGTTATATAGACAAAAAGGTTATTTATATGAATAAATTAGCATTTACATTCCTGAGTTGTTCGTTATTAAATTGTGCATTTGCCTTAGATGTAACAAAAGCAAAAAATTCATTTATGTGGCATGATAATGCTATTAAGCAAAGAATATCATGCATTGAAAAAGGTGAATTAAAAAGTAAATTTAACAAGGAAAAAGATAAAAGTGCTCCTATTGCTCGTTTAATAGCTTTAACAAGATTAGGTCTTTCACAAAATGCCACATTGCAATCACTTGGCATCAATGGACTAGACAATACATACATTGATTTAATGAGAGCAAAAGATATCAACGCGTTAGCAAATATAATCAGAGTAGATAAAATTAAAACCTGGAATATTAATGACGAGAACGATGCCAAAAAGTTAAATACATTTTTCGGGTTCGCTTGTGCGATGAATGCGAGAACACACAACAAAACATTCTCTAGAACAGACATTGATGCTACAGTAGATCAAACTATTTCTACACTCGAATTAGATAAACTCAACATCTATAAAAGCACTATAAAGCAGAATCTTTGGAACGCATTTAATTCATGGGAAATTCATGCACTAGATCATGTTTTGAGGGAAGAGAAAAACGGAGTAAAAAATTCTAAAGCATTAACTAATGCAGGAAATTCATGTTTTTTCAACGCATCGATGCAAGCTGTTTATGCGTGTAAACCACTTAGAGATTTCATAACAACAGATTTGAAATATTCTGAAGACGCATTCGTTGTCGCTATACGTAATTTTTTGGATGCTATGAGTAGAGGAAGTGATGCTGTACAAACAGGGAGTAGAGGGAAGACCGGAAGCGGCTTAGCTTATAATGTGCTTAAACATATTAAGAAGTCTCCAGAAAACACTAATTTGGGCAAAGAAACAAGCCAAGAAGATTCATCAGAATTTTTAGGAAATATGATCGATAAAATTCATGATGCCGTACAGAATGACGAAAAATTAAAAAACAAATTCGAAAATTTGATTTATTCGGGAGCGTATTCTGCAATGACAGTTCATTGTAACAAAAAATGTAGATCAAAAAAAAAAGAACCAAACAACAGCATAATACTCGTAGAAATTCCAAAAGATAGTAATGTTCAAAAATTATTTGCGAATAAGTTGGAAGAAAAAGACGAAATAGACTCCTATCAATGCCAAAAATGTAACGTATTAGTAGGCGCAACAAAAACTACTTATATCACTAATCCGTCAAAAATTCTGCCTATTTCGTTAAACAGGTTCACTCAGGATTCGTATGGGAAGCTAACAAAACACGCCAAAGAGATTACACCTAACCAAATTTTGCACGTATACGACTATATAAACAGAAAATCGTACAAATACATTTTAAATTCAGTTAGTGTGCATTCAGGTTCATTAAGCGGTGGACATTACTACGCATGCCAGAGAGCAGGAAACACTTGGTGGAAAAAGGACGACCAAGCAGCAACACAATTAGGCAATGATATTTCAGACGACGCTAAAAATGGATATGTTTTCTTCTATGAGCGCTTAGACGAAGCTACGCTCTAATTAACAAATATAAACAATCCAGATATATAAGCGCACACTAGATGATATGCGCTTATATATTGTAGATATATGTTTTTAAAGTATTGAGCGCAATCATATAGTTATTTCTCTATGAAGGGGTGTTAGTATGGCGTTTCCATAGGAGAATAACTATGCCGCGATTTTTCCGTATCCCGGTCGATTTGACTTTTTCTGTGGAAAATAGTAGGATTCTGTGTTTTAAAATGTCGGAATTATATCGATAATATATTCCGTATGTTTTTTGTTATTAATTTTAAGGAGCTATATGCCTACTATTAATCAGTTGGTGAGGAAGCCAAGAAAAGACATCGCTAAACGTAACAACGTCCCGGCTATGCAGGCTTGTCCTCAAAAAAGAGGGGTTTGTACTCGTGTTACAACGACTACCCCAAAAAAGCCTAACTCGGCTATGCGTAAAATCGCTCGTGTGCGTTTAACGAATGGATATGAAGTGACAGCGTATATTCCTGGAGAAGGGCACAATTTGCAAGAACACTCTGTTGTTTTGATTAGAGGTGGTCGTGTTAAGGACTTACCTGGTGTTCGTTATCATATTATTCGTGGTACTTTGGATACTCAAGGCGTAAAAGATCGTCGCCGTGGTCGATCTAAGTATGGTGTAAAGAAACCTAAGTAGGAGGTATTTTATGGCTCGTAGAAGGGCTGCTGAAAAGCGGACAATTATTCCTGATCCAAAGTTTGGAAGTGTTGTAGTTACAAAGTTTATGAATGTAGCTATGTTAGATGGAAAGAAGTCTGTGGCAGAAAGAATTTTAAATGATGCTTTTGAAGAAATTCATAATAAACTAGGTAAACCTGGAATTGAGGTTTTCGAAGAGGCTTTGAATAACGTTAAGCCGTTGTTAGAGGTGCGTTCTCGCCGTGTCGGTGGCGCTACCTATCAGGTGCCTGTTGAGGTTCGTCCAGAAAGAGCTCAAGCTTTGGCTATGAGATGGATATTAGCAATGGCCAGGAAACGTGGTGAAAAGGCTATGTCGCAAAAACTTGCCGGAGAGCTTTTAGATGCTTATAACAATCGTGGGGCTTCTATTAAAAAACGTGAAGATACCCATAAAATGGCAGAAGCAAATAAGGCTTTTGCTCATTATCGTTGGTAGGTAGGTAATTATGGCTAGAAATACAAAAATTGAGGATTATCGTAATATTGGAATTATGGCTCATATTGATGCTGGTAAAACAACGACAACTGAGCGTATTCTTTTTTATACTGGTAAATCTCATAAACTTGGTGAGGTGCACGAAGGCGCGGCTACGATGGATTGGATGGAGCAGGAGCAAGAGCGTGGTATTACAATTACGTCCGCTGCTACAACATGCTACTGGGATAACCATAGGATTAATATCATAGATACGCCTGGTCACGTTGATTTTACTGTCGAAGTTGAGCGTTCTTTGCGTGTTCTTGATGGCGCTGTGACTGTTTTTGACGGTGTTGCTGGTGTTGAGCCTCAATCTGAAACTGTTTGGCGTCAGGCTGATAAATATAAGGTGCCAAGAATTTGTTTTGTTAACAAAATGGATCGTATTGGCGCGAATTTTTATCGCTGTGTAGGTATGGTCAAGGATCGTTTGGGCGCTAGGCCTTTGGTTATGCAGTTGCCAATAGGAACAGAGGCGGATTTCGTAGGTGTAGTTGATGTTTTGGCTATGAAGGCGTATATTTGGAATAATGAGACAATGGGTGCAAAGTATGATGTTTGCGATATTCCTGCTGATATGCTTGCTGATGCTGAAAAATATCACGCTGAGTTGATTGAGACCGCTGTTGAGGTGGATGATGCTTTGATGGAGGCTTATTTAGAAGGTAATGAGCCGACTGTTGAGCAACTTATTGCTTGCATAAGAAAAGGAACGATTTCAAGTTCTTTTGTCCCAATTTTCTGCGGTAGCGCGTTCAAAAACAAAGGTGTGCAAACGCTTTTGGACGCTGTTGTTCGTTATTTGCCGTCTCCTCTTGATATTGGTCAAGTCACTGGTAGCGAGGTTTCTGGTGATGGTGAAGTTTCGCGTAAACCAGACGATTCTGAGCCTTTGGCAGCTTTGGCGTTTAAGGTTATGACTGATCCATTTGTTGGTTCTTTAACTTTTGTTCGTGTATATTCAGGAAAACTTGAGGCTGGTAGTTATGTCTATAACTCTGTAAAAGGTTGCCGTGAACGTATCGGGCGTATGCTTTTAATGCATGCAAACAACAGAGAGGATATTAAAGAGGCTTATGCCGGTGATATCGTCGCTGTTTGTGGGTTGAAGGATACAACGACCGGTGATACTTTGTGTGATCCTGTTAAGCAGATCATTCTTGAAAAAATGGAATTCCCAGATCCTGTTATTGAGGTCGCTGTTGAGCCAAAATCTAAGGCTGATCAGGAAAAAATGGGTATTGCTTTGTCTCGCTTGGCCGCAGAAGATCCATCTTTCAAGGTTAGCAGTAATGTAGAGACTGGGCAGACGATTATCAAGGGAATGGGTGAGTTGCATCTTGAAATTATTGTTGATCGTATGCGCAGAGAGTTCAAAGTTGACTGTAATGTCGGTGCTCCTCAGGTTGCTTACAGAGAGACAATTTCTCAATCTGCATCTATCGATTACGTGCATAAGAAACAGTCTGGTGGCGCTGGACAGTTCGCTCGTGTTGTGATAGAATTCTCGCCAGGTGATTTTGCCGAAGGTTTATGTTTCGAGAGCAAAATTGTTGGTGGTGCTGTTCCTAAAGAATACATACCAGGCGTTGAGAAGGGGTTGAAAAATATAGCCGATTCAGGTTGTTTGATCGGTTTTCCTATCGTTGGCGTGAAGTGTACTTTAGTTGATGGTGCTTACCACGACGTTGACTCTAGCGTTTTGGCTTTCGAAATTGCTGCAAGGGCTGCCTTTAGAGAGGCAATGTCTAAGTGTGGCGCAAAGATACTTGAGCCTTTGATGAGTGTCGAGGTTGTTACACCTGAAGAATATATGGGTGATATTATAGGCGATCTTAATAGTCGTAGAGGACAGGTTCTTGGTATGGATCAACGCGGTAATGCTCGTGTTGTTCAGGCTGAAGTTCCTTTGGCGGAGATGTTTGGCTATGTGAATACTTTGAGGTCTATGAGCCAGGGGCGCGCTCAGTATACGATGCAGTTTGATCGTTATGAGTCTGTTCCTCAGTTTGTAGCGGATAAGGTAATAGCTGAGTACAAAGGGACTGTAAAAGGTGAATGATTTTTTGGAGATATAAAATATGAGTAAAGTAAAATTTGAGAGGAATAAACCTCACTGCAATATTGGTACTATTGGTCACGTTGACCATGGCAAAACAACTCTTACAGCTGCTATAACGAAAGTTTTAGCTGAAAAGGGTGCTGCTTCTTTTACGGCTTATGATCAAATTGATAAAGCTCCTGAGGAGAGAGCTCGTGGTATTACGATTTCTACTGCTCACGTAGAATATGAGACACCAAACCGTCACTATGCGCACGTTGACTGTCCAGGTCACGCTGACTATGTTAAAAATATGATTACTGGTGCCGCCCAAATGGACGGTGCGATTTTGGTCGTATCTGGAACTGATAGCGTTATGCCTCAAACTCGTGAGCATATTCTTTTGGCTCGTCAGGTCGGTGTTCCTGCTCTCGTTGTTTTCATTAACAAGGTTGATATGGTTGACGATCCAGAAATGCTGGATTTGGTTGAAATGGAAGTTCGTGACTTGTTGTCTAAGTATGAGTTCCCAGGTGATGATATTCCTGTTATCCGTGGTAGCGCATTGTGTGCTCTTGAGGGTAAAAATAAAGAAATCGGTGAAGATGCAATTGGTAAATTGATGGAGGCTATCGATTCTTATATTCCTCAGCCACAAAGACCAAAGGATAAGCCATTTATTATGCCAATTGAGGATGTTTTCTCGATTTCTGGTCGTGGTACGGTTGTTACGGGGCGTGTCGAGCAAGGTGTTATTCATCCAGGTGATGAAGTTGAGATCGTCGGATTAAAAGATACACAAAAGACTGTTGTTACAGGTGTTGAAATGTTCCGTAAGTTGCTTGATGAAGGTGAAGCTGGTGATAACGTTGGCTGCTTGTTGCGTGGTACAAAGCGTGAGGAGGTCGAGCGTGGTCAAGTTTTGGCTGCTTGTGGTTCTATTAAACCTCATACAAAATTCAAGTGCGAAGCTTATATTTTGACAAAGGAAGAAGGCGGTCGTCATACCCCATTCTTTAATGGTTATCGTCCTCAGTTCTATTTCAGAACAACAGACGTTACTGGTAATGTTGCTTTGCCAGAGGGCGTTGAGATGGTAATGCCTGGCGATAACATTTCATTCGAAGTTGAGTTGATTGCTCCAGTTGCTATGAATGAAGGTTTGCGTTTTGCTATCCGTGAAGGTGGTAGAACAGTTGGTGCCGGTGTTGTTACATCTATCATCGCTTAATTGAGGGGGCTGTAAGCAATGAACACTCAAAGTATTCGAATATGTTTGAAGGCTTATGACCATAGGATACTAGATTACTCTACTGGAGAGATTGTTGCGACAGCTAAACGTACAGGTGCCCGCGTTCGCGGGCCTGTTCCTCTTCCTACGAAGATGGAAAGGTTTACTGTTTTAAGGTCGCCTCACATTGATAAAAAGTCTCGTGAGCAATTTGAACTTCAGACCCATAAGCGTTTGATTGATATATTGGATTGCCCTCCTCAGACGGTTGATGCTTTAATGAAGTTGGAGTTGTCTGCCGGTGTGGATGTTGAAATTAAATTAGTTGGATAAAATATTTATGCGTTCAGGAATTATAGGAAGAAAGCTTGGTATGACACGCGTTTTCTCTGAAGACGGTCGTGAGCATGCGGTGACTTTGTTAAAGGTTGAAAAGCATGAAATTCTTTCTCATAAAACATTAGAGAAAGATGGTTATGATGCTGTAGTTGTTGGATCTGTTCCAGTCGCTGAGAACAAATTGAACAAGCCTATGCAAGGTTACTTCAAGGCTTTAGGTGTGGAATGTTATAGAATCGTTCGTGAATTTAGGTTTGACGGTTCTGAAAAGCCAGCGCCTAAAAATACATATTTTGCAGATTTATTTTCTGCTGGTGATGTCGTTGATGTAACTGGTGTAACAATTGGTAAAGGGTTCGCTGGTGCTATGAAAAGACATCATTTTGGTGGTTTGAGGGCATCTCACGGTGTTTCTATTACACATAGAAGTCATGGTTCTACTGGTAACAGAGAAGACCCAGGTCGTGTCTTTAAGAATAAAAGAATGGCTGGGCATATGGGGCATTCTCAGGTTACTGTTCAGAATTTGAAAGTTTACGCTGTTGATGGTGATTTGCTTGTAATTGAGGGGAGCGTCCCTGGTTGTGATGGCGAGTATGTCGTTGTGCGTGATGCTGTAAAGAGGAAAAAATAATATGAAGATGCAAGTTATAAATCTCCATGGTAATGTTGTTGGAGATATAGAGTTAAGCGATTCCATATTTGGAATTTCTCCTCGCAAAGATCATATATCTGATGTTATTCGCTGGCAGTTGGCGAAGCGTCAAGCTGGTACTCATGCATGTAAAGGGCGTAGCGATGTTGCTCGTACAAGTAAGAAATTGTACAGGCAGAAAGGTACTGGTAATGCTCGTCACGGTGCTAAGACGGCAAATATATTTAGGGGCGGTGGCGTAATTTTTGGGCCGACTCCAAGGTCTCATGCTTTTAGTCTAAATAAAAAGTACAGAAAGGTTGCTATGTGTTCGTTGTTGGCATTGAAGGCTCAGGAATCTAATTTAGTTGTTGTTGACACTTTAGCTGTTGAGTCTCCTAAAACTGCAAGTTTGAAAAAATGTTTGGATACATTATGTTTAAATTCTTGTTTGTTTGTAGATACCGTTGCTAATAGAGAAGCTCATTCTAATTTTATGTTGGCATGTTCTAATTTACACAATGTTGATTTAATTATGGATTGCGGTTTTAATGTGTACGATGGTGTGCGTCATGAAAAAGTGGTTTTTTCTGTCGATGCTATAAAGTCCGTTCAAGATAGATTGATCGCGGGGGTATAATGAAGTCAATTTCAATTTATGATGTTTTGATTCGTCCTGTCATGACTGAAAAGTCTATGGGGCGTGCTGATGGCACGTACACTTTTCAGGTTGATTTGAAGTCGAATAAATTTGATATAAAACGTTCTGTAGAGGAAATCTTTGGTGTAAAGGTGCTGTCTGTGAATACAGCTATTCGTAAAGGTAAAAAGAAAAGTTTCCGAGGACGTGTTGGTGTGCAAGCTGATCGTAAATTCGCTTATGTTAGATTGGCGGAAGGTTCTATAAATTATGAAGGAGGTTTCTAATGGCATTAAAAGCTTATAATCCTTGTACACCTGGTACGAGAGGGTTGGTTTTGGTCGATAAATCTTCTTTATGGAAAGGTAGGCCTAAGAAAGAATTGGTGGCTGGAAAACCTTCTACTGGTGGTAGAAATAATTCAGGTCATATAACATCAAGATTCCGCGGCGGTGGACATAAAAAATTGTATCGTTTCGTCGATTTTTGTAGAGATAGAGAAGATGTGCCTGCTGTTGTTGAACGTTTGGAGTATGATCCAAATAGAACCGCATTTATAGCTTTGATTCGCTATGAAGATGGTGAGTATTCTTATATTTTAGCTCCACAACGGTTGGCTGTGGGTGATGCTGTCACTTCTGGTGATAGAGTTGATGTAAAGCCAGGTAACTGCATGCCATTGATCAACATTCCAGTCGGTACAATTGTTCACAATGTCGAGATAAAAATTGGCAAGGGTGGACAGTTGGCTCGTTCTGCTGGTACATATGCTCAGATTGTTGGTCGTGATTCTGGTAATGTAATTTTAAAATTATCTTCTGGAGAAATGCGTATTGTTTTAGGGCGTTGCCGTGCTACAATAGGGGCAGTTTCTAATCCGGATGAGAAAAACGTAAATTATGGTAAGGCAGGCCGTTGGCGTTGGAAAGGGTTTAGACCTCATAACAGAGGTTCTGCGATGAACCCAGTAGATCACCCTCATGGGGGCGGTGAAGGTAAGACGAAGAGTGGACGTCAACCTGTTACACCTTGGGGTATTCCAACAAAAGGTTATAAGACTCGTAAGCCGTTTAAGCATTCAGATAAGATGATTATAAGTCGTAGAAAGAAATAGAGGTAAGTTGTGGCACGTTCTGTATGGAAAGGCCCATTTGTTGATGGGTATTTAATAAAAAAGGCGAGGGCAGTCTTGGAGTCTGGTCGTCATGATACGATTAAGACTTGGTCTAGACGCTCTACGATTATCCCTGATTTTGTTGGGGTAACGTTTGCTGTTCATAATGGTCGTAAATTCATTCCTGTGTATGTTACGGAAGAGATGATCGGTCATAAGTTGGGTGAGTTTGCTCCTACGCGAACTTTTAATGGCCATTCTGGCAATAGAGCTAAGCAGGGGTGATTTTTTATGTCGAAAAGATTACGTATAAAGCCAATTTCTGACTTGGTAGTTGCTAAGGATAGAATCGTGTTTGCTTCTACAAGAAAGGTAAATGCTGTGGCCAAGATGATTCGTGGTTTGAAAGTAGATAAGGCTGTTGACGCTTTGACATTTTGTAAAAGGGGGCCAGCTAAAGCTGTTAAGAAGGTACTTGTTGCTGCTATTTGCAATGCTGTAAATAATAATGGTCTTAACGTTGATGCTTTGGTTGTAAAGGAAGCTTATGTCGGAAAGTCTGTTGTTTTGAGGCGCTATATGCCTAGAGCAAAAGGTAGCGGTAGTCCTATTCGTAAAGAGTTTAGCCGCTTAACTGTCGTCTTATGTGAGGTAGGAGAATAGTATGGGACAGAAGATTAATCCAACCTCTTTGCGTTTGGGGATTGTTCGTAATTGGCGTTCTAATTGGTACGCAAAGGGAAAAGATTTCGCTGATCTTTTGAAGAAGGATTTCGAGATTCGTAAATATGTCGAGAAGCGTTTAGCTCAGGCTGGCGTTTCGAAAGTTGTTCTTGAGAGGGTTGCGAATAAGGTTGTTGTAAATATTCATGCCGCGAAGCCTGGTGTGATTATTGGCAAAAAGGGGAGCGACATTGATCAGATTAAAGCTGCTATTTCGAAAATAGCTGGTTCTGATATTGCTCTTAATATAAACGATGTTAGAAAGCCAGAGATCGACGCTAAGATCGTTGCTGATGGTATTGCTAATCAGATCGAGAAGCATGTCGGTTATCGTAGAGCTATTCGTAAGGCGATGCAAAATGCTATGAGATTCGGCGCGAAGGGTATTCGGGTAAATTGTTCGGGTCGTTTAAACGGCGCTGAAATTGCAAGAATGGAGTGGTATCGTGAAGGGCGTGTGCCTTTGCATACTTTGCGTGCTGATGTTGATTATGGTTTTTCAGAAGCTTTGACGACTTATGGTATTATCGGAATAAAGGTTTGGATTTATAAAGGTGAAATTTATAATGCAAAATCTGTTTTTGTTCCAAGGAAAGGGCATGATCGTCGTGATAGCGTAGGAAAGGAGTAAGGATTATGTTATCTCCAAGTAAAATAAGACATCGTAAGGTGTTTAAAGGGCGTATTAAGGGTAATGCTACTCGTGGGACTCGTTTGAGTTTCGGGGCGTATGGCTTGAAATCATTGGAGCCAGCGAGAATTACAGCCGCTCAAATTGAGGCTGCTCGTCGTACTATTACGCGTTGTATGCGTCGTGTCGGTAAGGTGTGGATTAGGATTTTTCCTGATTTACCAGTCACGAATAAGCCTGCTGAAGTTCGTATGGGTGGCGGAAAAGGTAGTGTTGAATTTTGGGCTGCACGTGTTTATCCTGGTACTATTATGTTTGAGATGGATGGGGTTAGTGAGCAGGTCGCTCGTCAGGCTTTGAGCTTGGCTGCTGCTAAGCTGCCTGTTCTAACAAAAATTGTTGTTAGGGAGCATCAATAATGAGTAAGAAAGTTGAGCGTTCTGCTGTAGAGAATGCTAAATATGAATATATGAAGTTGAGATTCCGTGTAGCTCTAGGTGAGAATGTTGGTGGGCATTTATTAAAAAATGCTAAGGCTGCTGTTCGTGAAGCTGTGATTGCGGAAAAAACTAGTAAGGGAAAGGTGTAGAATGCCTAAGCGTATATTAGAGGGTGTCGTTACAAGTAACGCTTGTGATAAGACTGTCACTGTGAAGGTTGTACGTTTGATTCGTCATCCTAAGTATAGGAAATTCGTTAGAGTAGCGAAAAAGTATCATGCACATGATGAAAGAAATTTGTGCGAGATTGGTGATAAGGTGTTTATTTGTGAAAGCGCTCCTATTTCTAAGACAAAGAAATGGGTAGTACTTTATGAAGAATCAGGATTGGAGTAAGTTTTATGATTCAAATGCAGTCTAGGCTGAAAGTCGCTGATAATTCTGGTGCGCGTGAAGTTATGTGCATTAAAGTTCTTGGTGGGGCAAAGCGAAGATATGCCGGTGTTGGTGATATTATCGTTGTGTCTATTAAGGATGCTATTCCAAAGGGGAAAGTGAAGAAAGGTGATGTTATGCAGGGTGTGGTTGTTAGGACAGCTGCTCCTGTTTATCGTGATGATGGTAGTATTGTTCGTTTTGATGAAAATGCTGTTGTTATTATAAATAAGCAAGGTGAGCCAATAGGAACCCGTATATTCGGGCCTGTTGCTCGTGAGTTACGTCAAGCTAATATGATGAAAATTGTTTCATTAGCTCCGGAGGTGGTATAATTATGGAACGTTGGCGTCTTAAAAGTGGCGATACAGTTATGGTTATGACCGGTAAAGATAAGGGTGTAACTGGTAAAATTACAAAGGTCTTACGCGATGAGCGCAAGGTTGTTGTTGAAGGCGTGAATTTGTGTGTGAGACATAAAAAACCTTCTGCTAGCGATGCTGGTGGAATTGTAAGGTTTGAAAAGCCTATTCATGCTTCAAATGTTATGTTGTTGGATCCTACGACAAACGCACCAACAAAGGTCGGTGTAAAGTTTGTGGATGGTAAGAAAGTACGTTTTTCTAAGCGTACTGGTGCGATTATAGATTAGGTGATATATGACTCATTTACGAAAAATCTATAACGAGGTTATTGTTCCGCAATTGAAAAAAGAGTTAAACGTAGATAATGATTTTCTTGTCCCAGCTTTGAAAAAGATCGTTTTAAATATGGGTGTTGGTAAGGGGATTATTGATAGCAAGAACGTGAAAAACGCTGCTGAAGAGTTGACTCTTATAGCTGGGCAAAAAGCTGTTGTTACTACTGCTCGTAAGTCAATAGCTGGTTTTAAATTGAGAGAAGGACATAAAATAGGTGCTATGGTCACTTTGCGTGGTGATCGTATGTATGAGTTTTATGAGCGTTTGATTAATATAGCTTTACCTCGTGTGAGAGACTTCCGTGGCTTGTCGAGAAAGTCTTTTGATGGGCGTGGAAATTATTCTTTTGGAATTCGTGAGCAAATCGTTTTTCCAGAAGTCGCTGTAAAAAATGTTGAGGAAATTCGTGGTCTTGATGTCACTATCGTGACAACTGCAGACACTGATGAAAAGTGTTTTGCCTTATTGAAAGCTTTGAATTTCCCTTTTGCATCGTGAGGTAAAAATGGCTCGTAAAAGTACTTTAGAAAATTTAAAGCGTGTACGTGCGATAGTTGATCGTAAGAAGGAAAAACGTTCTGCGTTAAAAGCTATTGTGAGCAATAGGTCTGAAGATCCTATTAAGAGGTTTGAGGCTCAGTTGAAGTTATCAGCAATGCCAAGAAATTCCTCTGCGACAAGAATTAGAAATCGTTGTTCTATTACTGGTCGTGCTCGTGGTACTTATAGAAAGTTTGGTATATCTCGTATAAAATTGCGAGATTTGGTGTCATTCGGGTTGATTCCTGGTGTACGTAAGTCAAGTTGGTAGGGAAATTATATGACTGATCCTATTGCAGATATGTTAGCACGCATAAAAAATGCGTGTATGCGTGGTTATCAAACCGTGGATGTTCCTGCTTCAAATGCGAAAGTTGGTATTTTGCAAGTTTTAGAGAGGGAGGGGTATATTCTTGGTTTTGATAAGTTTGAGAAAGATGGACATAATTACTTGCAAGTTCAATTGAAGTATTATGATGGAAAGCCTGTTATTCAGGTTCTTTCTCGTGTTTCAAAATCTAGTTGTAGAGTCTATTCTAAAATTAGGAATGTCCCTAGATTTTATAATGGTTTCGGCATTTTTGTTCTTTCTACGTCGAAAGGGATTCTTTCTGATGCGGAAGCTCGTGAACAAAATGTTGGTGGCGAAATTTTATGTAAGGTGTTCTAATGTCGAGAGTTGGTAAGCATTCTATTCCAGTTCCGGCGAGTGTTAAGGTGGCTCTAGAAAATAGAGTCATCTCTGGAAATTCGCCTTTGGGGAGTTTCACGTATTCAGTTCCTACATGCGTGAATGTAAAATTTGAGAACAATGAAATAACTTTTTCTATCGACGATAAGAATGATAGAGAAGCTAGGGCTATGTGGGGGACGTGTAGGGCGTCTGTCGCTAATGCGATTTCTGGTTTGGTGAAACATTTTGAGCAAAAGGCTGATTTAATCGGTGTTGGTTACAAGGCTGAAGTGAAAGGAAATGTTTTGGTGTTAACTTTGGGGTATAGTCATCAGATTGAATATCATATTCCTGATGATATAAAAATTTCCTGTGAAAAGCCTACTACTGTGGTTGTGCAAGGCGCAAGTAAACAGCGAGTTGGTCAGGTTATGAAGGAAATTCAAAATTTCAGGAAACCTGAGCCTTATAAAGGAAAAGGCGTTATTATTCAAGGTCAGTTTGTATACCGTAAAGAAGGGAAGAAAAAATAATGTCTAGATTTAGTAAAAATTTCATGCGTAGAGCCAGGCGAGTTCGTTTTGCTTTGCGTAAAAAATCTGGGGGAAAATTTAGATTATCTGTGTTTCGTTCTGAGAGACACATATACGCTCAGATAATAGATGATTCAAAAGGAATAACTCTATGTTCAGCTTCCTCTCTTGAGAAGAATTCTCGTTTAGAAAAGGGTGGTGATGTATCTGCTGCTGAGAAGATTGGTAAATTGGTTGCAGAGAAGGCTAAGGCCCTAGGGATAACTTCTGTTGTATTTGATAGAGGTGGTTATAAATATCATGGTCGAGTTAAAGCATTGGCTGATGCAGCACGATCTAATGGTTTGAATTTTTAAGAGGATTTTTATATGAGTCATCAAGAAGATCGTCGCGAAGAAGTTTCTTATGTAGAGAAATTGGTCGCGATTAACCGCGTTGCTAAGGTCGTAAAAGGTGGAAAGCGTTTTTCTTTCTCTGCGATGGTTGTCGCAGGTGATGGAAAAGGTCGTGTAGGGTACGGTACTGGTAAAGCAAAAGAAGTTTCGGACGCGGTAAAAAAAGCTGCTGAGAAAGCTAAAAAGAATATGGTCCGTATTCCTATGAGGGAGGGACGTACTTTGCATCACGATGTAAATGGGCATTTTGGTGCTGGTTCTGTCGTATTGAGAAGTGCTCCTGCTGGTACAGGTATAATTGCTGGTGGCGCTATGCGTGCTGTATTTGAATCTCTTGGAATGCAAGATGTTGTTAGTAAATGTATTGGATCTGCGAATCCTCACAATATAGTGAGAGCAACTTTCGACGCATTGCTGAAAACTTCTGCTCCTAGAAATATAGCAGCAAAAAGAGGTAAAAAAGTCGTTGAGCTTATTTCTCGTCGCTCTTCCAACAAGTAAGATTGGGTGAAAAATTATGTCGAATAAGTGTGATAAAATTAAAGTAGTCCAGATTCGTAGTAGTTCAGGTTGTACTAAAAAGGTACAGTTAGCTACTTTAAAAGGTTTAGGACTCGGAAGAATTGGGCAGAGCTCTGTTCTTGCTAATAATGATTGTACTAAGGGTATGATACGTCGTGTTATGCATTTAGTTCGTGTTGAAGGGGGATGTTAAATGAGTAGTACTATTAAATTAAATATGCTTCGCCCTAGACATGGAATTGATAAAAAAAGTCTTGGTAGAGGTATTGGGTCAGGTTGTGGTAAAACATCTTCTTACGGTCACAAAGGTGGGAAGGCTCGTTCTGGACGTGGCGCTCCATCTTGGTTCGAAGGTGGTCAGATGCCTTTGTATCGAAGATTACCTAAGCGTGGTTTTAAATCTAGAGCTGACAAGGATTTAATTGCATGTGTTAATTTAGAGACATTGGAAATTTTGTGCAATTTGGGTGTCTACAAAGCTAATGATGTGATTGATCTTGATAGTCTCAAGGCTAATAATGTTGTTCGTTCTAAGGCAAAAACTGTAAAGCTGTTGGGTAAAGGGACTTTGTCTGTTGCTTTAAATATGGTTGTTAATTACGCTACTGAGTCAGCGAAAAAAGGTATTGCTGATTGTGGTGGGTCGGTTAAGATTGTTTAGGTTATTATGGCTGAAAGTATTTTTTCTCGTGGATTTAGCTCTGAGTCTTTTTCTAAGGCTGATGATTTAAAGAAGAGAATTGTTTTTACGCTTGTTGCTCTATTCATATACCGTATCGGGACTTATATCCCGATACCTGGTTTAGATCCGGCAGTTATAAATGATTTAGCCCATAGATATGCTAGTGGTGGTTTGGTCGGCATGTTTAACATGTTTTCTGGTGGCGCTTTGAGTCGTATGACTATCTTTGCGCTCAACCTTATGCCTTACATTTCTGCTAGCATTATTATGCAGTTGTTTACATTGATTTCTCCTACTCTGGAAGCCTTGAAAAAAGAAGGAGAGACTGGTAGGAATAAAATTAATCAATATACTAGATATTTGACTGTTTTGATTTGTTCTTTGCAAGCTTATGGTATAAGTATATTTTTGATGAATAGTCATCCATCTCCAGTTGTCTCTCAAGTAGGCGCTATCTTTCCATTGATTGCTGTTCCAACTTTGGTTGGTGGAACATTATTCTTGGTTTGGTTAGGCGAACAGATGACAGCTCGTGGATTGGGAAATGGATCTTCTTTGTTGATTTTCGCTGGAATAGTCGCAAACATGCCTGCTAGGATTTTCAATCTTTTTGAGATGGGGCGTGGTGGCGTGATTTCTCCGTTTATGGTGTTTTGTATTTTCTTGTTTACGTTCTTAGTAACTGGGCTTATAGTTTTTGTTGAACGTGCTCAAAGAAAAATAACAATACATTATCCACAAAGAATGCAAGCTGGTAGCCCAAGAGCGGCTAGTGCAGATGGTTCTCATTTGCCTTTAAAAATTAACTCTGCTGGTGTTATACCTCCAATTTTTGCAAGTTCGTTGCTATCCATTCCTATGGTTGCTGGAAATTTTTTACCTGCCGATGCTAGTGGGTTGTGGGTTGATATTTTTAGATCTTTTACTCGTGGAGGGTTGGCATTTAACTGCGTGTTTGTGTTTTTGTTGGTTGTATTTGCATTTTTCTACACTGCTGTGGTTTTCAATCCTGATGAAACAGCGGAGAATTTGAAAAAAGCTGGTGGATTCATTCCTGGAATTAGACCTGGAAAAGCAACATCTGAGTATTTTGATTATGTGTTGACTAGATTAACGTCAGTCGGTGCTGTGTATCTTGCTGCCGTTTGTTTGTTCCCTGACTTAATTAGGAATAAATTTAATGTAGAGCTTTTTGTAGGTGGAACTGGTTTGCTAATCGTTGTAGGTGTGACTATAGATACCATAACTCAGTTCTATACACACATCCTTGCTCAACAGTATGGTGGCGTTTTGAAGAAAATGAATAATCGTTGTAATAGGTGTTAGGGTGCGTCGTTTGCTTGTTGTTTTAATTGGCGCTCCTGGGTGTGGAAAGGGAACCCAAGCTGTTCTTCTTATTGAAAAGTATGGTTTTGCTATGGTTTCTGCTGGTAGTTTGTTACGTACAGAGGTTAATTCAGGATCTGAGCTTGGCTTGAAGATAGCTGATATTATGGGTAGTGGACAGCTTGTTTCTAATGATTTGGTTAATGAAGTTATTGGAAAAAATCTTAGTTCTGTCGTTGCTGAAAATCGGTTAATTATTTTAGATGGGTATCCTAGATCAGTTGGGCAAGCTGAATTCTTGGATTCTGTTTGCTCTAAGATTGAAAATCTTGATTTATGTGTAATACAGTTCAATATAGATCAAGAATTGTTGGTAGATCGAATTTCTAGGCGTAGAATTTGTGAAAAATGTGGGGCTCCATTCGTTCGTAAGGATGACGAAGAGGAAAAATGTTTGGTTTGTGGGGGCAAGTCATTTATTCAGAGAAATGATGATAAGCCTGAAATTGTTGCTGATCGAATTGTCGCTTATAATGATATAAGTAGCAAGGTCGTGGACTTTTATGGAGAAAAAGTTTATCATATAGATGGAGAGCAGTCTCCAGAGATTGTTTTTTCTGATATAGAAGAAGTTTTGCAACGTTATGATTTGTTTATGAAATAATTATTGGAGAAAAGAGTGGCTCGTATTGCTGGTGTAAACTTACCTGAGAAAAAGCGTGTTGAGTTTGCTTTAAGGTATATATATGGAATAGGTTCTGCAAGATCTAAAGCTATTTGTGCAGCTTTAAAAATTCCTGAAGAAAAAAGAGTTTATGAATTGTCTGATGACGATGTTTTGCAAATTCGTGAATACATCGACAAAGAATATCAGGTAGAAGGTGATCTTCGTCGTGTAGTCTCTATGAATATTAAGAGACTCTTGGATTTGGGATGTTATAAAGGTCTGCGTCATCGTAAACGTTTACCTGTCCACGGTCAAAGGACGCATACAAATGCTAGAACTAGGAAGGGTAAGGCTGTTGCTATTGCAGGTAAGAAAAAGGTTACTAAATAAGGGGGGAATCGATGGCATATAAAAGTTCTCAAAGAGCGAGAAAAAAAGATAAAAAAAATGTTGTTTCTGCGGTAGCTCATATTAATGCTACATTTAATAACACAATGGTTACTATTACTGACCAGGTTGGAAATACATTGGCTTGGGCTTCTGCTGGGAATTTAGGTTTTAAGGGGTCTCGGAAATCAACCCCTTATGCATCTCAGATAGCTGCAGATAAGGCGGCTCATAAGGCTCTTGAATATGGAGTTAAGACTATGGAAGTAGAAATTTGTGGTCCAGGTGCTGGTAGAGAATCTGCTTTGCGCGCTTTTCAGGGGTTGGGGATTGTTATTACATCTATTCGTGATGTAACGCCTGTCCCTCATAATGGATGCCGACCTCCAAAGCGTCGTCGCGTGTAGAGTCTATATTTGTAGGTGGTTTTAATGTTTGATAGACATTGGACAAGTTTGATTAAGCCTTATCGTTTTGATACTGATAATTCTGAGAATTCTTCTAGATTTCTTAAAATGGAAGTTTCTCCTCTCGAGCGTGGATTTGGTATCACTATCGGTAATGCTTTGCGTAGAGTGTTGTTGTCATCATTGATGGGGGCTGCTGTTACTTCGATAAGGATCGGTGGTGTTTGTCATGAATTTACTTCTATCGATGGTGTTTTGGAGGATGTTACAGATATAGTCCTTAATGTAAAAGGGCTTGTCCTTAAAATGGATGGTGATTCTTCTCGTAAGATGAAATTGTCTGTTTCTGGACCTTGTCGCGTGACAGCTGGTATGTTTGAATTGGGTTCTGGGCTATCTGTCGTTGATCCAGATTATTATATTTGTACTGTTACAGGAAATCAGAATTTTGAAATGGAGATGACTGTTGATTATGGTCGAGGCTTTGTTCCAGCATCTCGTAATCAAAAGGAAGAGTGTCCTCATGATACAATTTTTGTAGATTCATTGTTTTCTCCTGTGTTGAATGTTTCGTTCTCAGTGGAAGATACACGTGTCGGTCAAGATACAGATTACGATAAGCTGATTTTATCTGTTGAGACCAATGGTTCTATAGCTCCTATTGATGCTGTTGCTTACGCTGCAAAAATATTGCAGACACAGTTCAGTAAGTTTATTGATTTTGAGGGTGGAGAACCAGAAGAGGTTGTTGCTCCTCCTGTTCGTGAAATCGAGCTTCCTTATCCTGTAGCTTTATTGAAGAAAGTTGATGATTTAGAGCTTTCAGTGCGTTCTATGAACTGCTTAAAGGGAGAAAATATACTGTATTTGGGTGATTTGGTGAAAAAGACAGAGCAAGAAATGTTGAAAACACCAAATTTTGGTAGAAAATCTTTGAATGAGATAAAAAATCTATTGATGGCTTACAATTTGTCTTTCGGTATGGATGTTCCAGATTGGCCGCCAGATAATATAGAAGAAGTGTCGAAGTTTTGTGAAAAAAGTTAATTTATAGGTGGAAAATGCGTCATAGAATATCTGGTCGTAAATTTGGCCGTAATAAAGGGTCTAGAAAGGCGTTGTTAGTTGGATTGATAAAAGCTTTGATTAAAGAAGAGCAGATCATGACAACTTTACCAAAAGCGAAGGATTTGAGACCTTTGGTAGAAAAAATTATAACAAAAGGACGAGTGAATTCGATTCATATTAAGCGTTATTTGTTTTCGATTTTGCGCGAAGATGTATTGGTGAATAAAGTGATCAATACTTTGTCTCCAAAATTTGCAGATAGAAATGGTGGTTATACTAGGATTGTAAAATGCGGTTTTCGTGAAGGAGATTGCGCTCCTATGGCTAGTATTATGTTTGTGGATAAAAATGTAGTTTCTACAAATAATGTTAGTGCGTAAAACGACTTTTATCTCTTAAAAATGGCCCTTATTTTAGGGCCATTTTTTTTACTAAAGGAATAGTGATATTTCTTTGTTCAATAATAGATGTTTGATCTAAATTTTTTATAAGTTTTTCGATGTGTTTGATATCACGCGAACTGTATTTAAGAATGTAGTCAATTACATCGTCTTTTATTGATAAATTTAGGTCATTAGCTAGCTTATACAATATCTTTTTTAACGTATCTTCACAAGGAGGATTCATTTTTATTACATTTATACTTGCTAATCTGGATGCTAGATCCTTTAGATTAGTTATGTTTTCGTATAGAATTGTATTTGTTGTTATCAATAAATACTTATTATTGCTTTCATTAAGTATATTTAAAAAATCAAACAACCATTTTGCTTGTGTATTTTGATAGTCGTTTGACAAAAAAATATGAATGTCATCTAATGCAAAATTATCATATTTTTCTATTAAATTCCTTGGTTGTATTTGTGTTGATTCTTTATTTATTATATTCCCATTGACAGAGTTGATCCACAGTTTTGCTAAGTGAGTTTTTCCACATGTTTCTTGTCCAAATATAACATTTCTGTTGTTTGGCCAATTCGGCCACTGTAATAGCCATTTTAATGCATGGATATTGTTATCGTCTTGGATAAAGTCTTTTATCGAAAAATTAATGTTGGTTGGGAAATCAAAAAGAATTTGGCTTTCTTCCATCTATATTCTCATCTTTTAAAAAATGCACTTTTTTGTAAGTTGTGTAGTGTAAACCTTGATATTTCAGCAAAAATCGCTGCACATGGAATGCATATCATGACGCCAATGATTCCAGAAAGGTTTATGCCGAGAAAAAATGCAAATAAAAGAAAAAGTGGGTGTACGTTGACTTCTTTGCCGACAAATTTTGGTGATAATATGTATCCTTCACAGAATTGTCCTAATAAATATACGCATAAACATATTGCTAGTTTGATGGCAGAAAAGTTTGCTAATATACCGACGAAACTGACAGATATTAAGCAGAAAATTGCGCCAATAAATGGAATAAATGATGCAAATCCAGATAGTAATCCCCAGAAAATGTAGTGTTCGATCCCTATACACATTAAGCAAGGTGTGTAATAACTCGCAAGTAGAATTGAAACAACTATTTGACCATTCATGAATTTAAATAAACAATTACGAATGTTGTTTTGTAATGTTTTAACGTCATTCCTATGTCTTATAGGAATCCATGCAAGTAATTTATTGTTTAATATATGCCAGTCCCTGAGCATATAAAACATTGTTAGTGGAATTATAATAAGTGCGCTGAAAAAATTGGTTATTATATCTCCATGAGTAAGAATTTTTATTGCATAAGTTGCAATAAAATTTATATTGCTAGCGAAGTATTTATACGCTTCGTCTTTAGTAAAGTTTATGTCGATCCCATGCCGGTTTAGTATATTTATATATTTGGTTGTAATGTCAGTGAAATGTTTTATGTATTCAGGTGTACTATCGAGAAATAGAGCTATTTCTTTTTTTGCAAATGGAATAAAAGTCCCGAAAATAGATGTAAGTGTGCTGATTAATATGAGTGTGCAAAAAATACTTGATATTGTTCTATTTAGTTTTTTTGATATCTTCTCTGATAGGGGGGCAAAAATATAAGCAAGGCATGCACCTGTTAAAAATGGAAATATAATTGCTCTGCATATATAAAATGACAGACAAACAACTACAAATGCAAAAAACCAAAATAAGTTTATATTTTTTATTCGCTCTTCCATCTACTATTACTGCCTTAACTCACATCCAAGTTTTTTTGCTGCATCTATAATCTTTGACGAAATATCTTT